>NZ_BSPX01000332.1:0-503 GCF_030161255.1 Zoogloea oryzae | reverse complement strand
ACTTGAGTAAAGCAGAAGGAAAAAGACAAACAATTGAGGCGAATTTAGCTCTCAGACGAGCGAAAACCCGCGTAGAGGCTATCAATGTTATTTCCTAACGAATTAGTCCATTCGATGAAGCTCTTTAGTTTTCATTATGCCGATTAACTACAATCAAGTGTAATTGGGCATTGGATTCTAATGGAAGCAAATCAATTAGAAAAAAAGGAGGGGGATCGGAGTAGTGCGTGGATAGAAAAGAGACAAAATCAAGAAAGAAAAGAAAGTGGGGAGAAAAACTTATTAGATCCCGGAATCAATGGTATCTAACAAGTTCTACCTACTATTGGATTTGAACCAATGACTCCTGCCGTATGAAAGCAATACTCTAACCACTGAGTTAAGTAGGTAATTTATTGATCATCATAAAGAGAAACAAAAGTAACCCGTCACATTGATAGATTATAGAAGGAATCTTATTTCTAAGCAATCTGTGGAAGAAGTTTGTGATGAAGTTGCTTATG
>NZ_BSPX01000331.1:0-513 GCF_030161255.1 Zoogloea oryzae | reverse complement strand
AAGATGCCCTTGACTTCTCCTTAAACTATGTTTGAGAGTCGCCCGTGACACTCTAATTCCTCAAAACCCACAACACCTTTAACGCACTCTAATCGCTCCGCTATATCCCCTATCCTACTTGATAGGCATGAAATATGCCTGTATTTAGCCTTATATTTTATCTAGTCTTACCCCATTTTAGCATGGGAAACAATGCATTTTTGGCTATTTCAGGTCATCACAGGATATTATCGACTATGCATGTTTTTGGCGCAAAATGGACGTATTCTGGAGTATCAAGCCCATTTGGAAGCAATATTGCTAGAGATCACCATTGAAGACAAATATATTAAGATTAATTGGAGATATTTGGGATATGCTTGAAGATATTTTATAAAGCTCATATGGTGATAAATCAAGAAGATTTGATTAGATAATATATTAAAGATTATAAGAATATCATTGGAATTAATTGTAATATTTTATTTGATTCCCTCCTTCACCTATAAAAGTAGGGACATTTCACCATTGTAA
>NZ_BSPX01000330.1:0-523 GCF_030161255.1 Zoogloea oryzae | reverse complement strand
TCATGCCAGATCTAACAAATTCACCAGCTACATTCTACACTTTGATGAATCAACTATTCCGCAAATACCTCGACAAGTCTGTTGTGGTCTACCTTGATGATATTGTGGTTTATAGCTGCACCATGGAAGAACATGTTGAACATCTTCGCCAAGCTTTCCAAGTTCTTCGGGATAACCAACTATATGTCAACTTGGAGAAATGCTCATTTGCTCAGGAACAAGTCATGTTTCTTGGACACATCATTGGAGGAGGAAATATCCGAATGGATATGCAGAAGGTGCGCGCCATTGAGGAATGGAAGACCCCAACCTCAACTACCGAAGTCAGATCCTTTCTGGGCCTTGTGAACTACTACCGCAAGTTCATCAGTGGCTATTCGAAGCGTGCGACACCACTAACAGACCTTTTAAAAAAGGATCTTTCTTGGAAATGGTCTGAAGAATGCCAAAAATCTTTTGAAAACCTCAAGAATGCTTTAATGAAGGATCATATCTTAGCTCTTCCGGATATCACCAAACCATT
>NZ_BSPX01000329.1:0-537 GCF_030161255.1 Zoogloea oryzae | reverse complement strand
TTTTGTTGATAAAATATAAATTGAATTGTGCGTTGATGAAGGGAGGGAGAAGATGAAGTTGACGTAGTATGCACGGGTCCAATTGAGGAAAATTAAAAACGAAGATTTTTTTTTGATTAATCCAAAATGTTGGATGTGATTAAGATTTAGAGATGTATAATGAAGGTTAAAATTGTAAGAGTTGTATAAAAAACTTAAGTGAATAAGAAATTGGAAGTGAAATTTTTGTTGAAAAAATACGAACTGAATTGTGCGTTGATGAATGGAGGGCGAAGATGAAGTTGACGTGGTATGCATGGGGCCCATAGAGGAATAATTAAAAACGTATAATTTTTTGGGTTAATCCAACTGTTGGATGTGATTAAGATGTAGAGATGTATAATGTAGGTTAAAATTGTAAGAGTTGGATAAAAAAATATAGGGAAAAGAGAAATTGAAAGTGAAATTTTTGTTGAAAAAATACGAATTGAATTGTGCGTTGATGAAGGGAGGGAGAAGATGAAGTTGACGTGGTATGCATGGGGCCCATAGAGGAAT
>NZ_BSPX01000328.1:0-544 GCF_030161255.1 Zoogloea oryzae | reverse complement strand
TCTACGACCTTGAAAATTAGTAGAATGTGCCTCAGGCACTGGTGTGGACCCCGAAGGATGGGACTCGTGATTTTTCATTAGTAATTCATTATTTTTCTCAGCGACTAGTAAACATGATATCAATTGCGAGTATTTCGCAAAATGTCGCTCACGATATTGCTGCTGTAAGCAGACACTGCTGGCGTGGAAAGTGGAAAGTCTTTTCCAAAAGATCAGCGTCAGTAACTTTTTCTCCACAAACTGATATACAATTTTGTGGAGGGCGGAATTATAACTCGCCACTGACGAAAAGTCCTGAAAACGCAAGTTCAGCCACTCGTGGCGTGCGTTAGGTAATATTACCATTTTTGTATGGTCAAATCGACTCTTTAATTCATTCCATAACACAAGAGGGTCATCAACCTCTACATATTCAGATTTTAGGTCGTCATGAAGATGACGCCGGAGGAATATTTAAAGTATTAGCTCGGTCCTGCATGCTTGATTGATTGCCTGGTTTTACAGTATTTAGCCAATTTTTGGCTTGGAGATGCATTTTTGCATC
>NZ_BSPX01000327.1:0-550 GCF_030161255.1 Zoogloea oryzae | reverse complement strand
TGAACTCAAACCCATTTGGGAAACGTGTAAACATGACAGTTCTTGCACCCAATCGCACCAGAACTATATGGGGACGAAACGGCTGCACCATAACCAAAGATAGGTAATCATTCTCCTCCGTGTCTGAAGGCCAACAAAGCATGAATGAGCCAAAGATAGCCATGTATGTGGGTTGAACTCAAACCCATTTGGGAAACGTGTAAACATGACAGTTCTTGCACCCAATCGCACCAGAACTATATGGGGACGAAACGGCTGCACCATAGCCAAAGATAGGCAATCATTCCCCTCCGTGTCTGAATGCCAAAAAAACATGAATAAGCCATAGATAGCCATGTATGTCGGTTGAATTCAAACCCATGTGGGAAACGTGTGCACCTGATTGTTCTTGCGCCCACCCGCATCAGAGCTTTATGTGCTCGAAACGGCTGCACCATTGAAAAAGATAGGCAATCATTCTCCTCCGTGTCTGAAGGCCAACAAAGCATGAATGAGCCATAGATAGCCATGTATGTGGGTTGAACTCAAACCCATTTGGGAAACGTGTAAA
>NZ_BSPX01000326.1:0-553 GCF_030161255.1 Zoogloea oryzae | reverse complement strand
GTCTAGATGAGGAACTGATTTTAATCCCCCGAAAAGCACCATAAGCATGTGCTCAATTATTGAGTAAGGAGTAAATCGTATTTATTGCGAATTAGGTTGTATGCTTAATATTAGGGATATTTTTATGAGTAAATCTTAACATATTCACTATTCTATATCTAATTTGTTTGTTATGTTCTATTGATAGACTGAAAATGGATGCTAAAACTCATCACAGCTTATTGAGTTAATTTAATGATATCCACTATACTCACTCCAATTCAAGTTTAAGTTTGTGTTGATAGATTCATAATGGAAGTTCGTAGTAAGCTCATCGGATAAAAACATTGTTTTTACCTGTTTCCATTTAAGGGGTAACCTGAAGGCATGACATTGGGGCTCTTTTTACAAGTGAGTTATATATATCAACAATATGCCTCAAGTCTAGATGAGGAACTGATTTTAATCCCCTCAAAAGCACCATAAGTATGTACTCAATTATTGAGTAAGGAGTAAATCGTATTTATTGCGAATTAGGTTGTATGCTTAATATAAGGGATATTTTTATGAGTAA
>NZ_BSPX01000325.1:0-554 GCF_030161255.1 Zoogloea oryzae | reverse complement strand
TTAGTAAACACCAATTTGCACTTAGGAAAAATAAGGAGTATCTTCACTTTCGATTCGTACGACACAAACTAAAACATAAATATGTGTTAAAGTAGAGCAGTTACTAAGATTAACAATCATAAACTAGCCCATATTTCTTATTCAAGTTACAACTTACTTGATATGTTGGTAAAAACCTATTTGCACGTGGAATGAATTAGGATAAGCAATCTTTTCGAATCTTATAGCACAACCTAACACACAAGTTTGTGTTAGAATAGATGATATGTTTAGACTAATAAATAAAAATGTTGTCCTATCTCTCAAATGAGTTAACACATAATTGATAAGTTGGTAAACACCAATTTGCACTTAGGAAGAATATGGAATAGCTTCACTTTCGATTCCTACAACTCAAACTATAACATAAATATGTTATAAAGTAGAGCTTTTACTTAGATTAACAATCATAAACTAGTCCATATTTCTTATTCGAGTTACAACTTACTAGATAAGTAGGTAAACACATATTTGCACACGGATAGAATAAGGATAAACCATACTTTCGAATCTTA
>NZ_BSPX01000324.1:0-557 GCF_030161255.1 Zoogloea oryzae | reverse complement strand
ATTGCAAAGTTGGAAACATAGGACCCTAAATACTTTAAACACTAGACTTGATATTAGTGACTGATAACCGTCAAAATCGGGTCTTATAGACAAGGTTTAAAATCAAGTTCGTTCCAAGGACGAAGAAAAACTAGTCAAAATTAATTTGTGTTTTAAATATAAAAAGATTAGGGACCCGAATCCACTAATAAATCACTTAGCAAATAACTACAATTAAGTTCTACCCTTTAATATTTAAAATGGATAAACGACCTTAAGTCGATATAACTAGCCTTTTAAATGCACTAACTTTATTACTACAAGAAGTACGTAATCGAGAGATTAGAAATACGGGGTGTGAGAGTTATGCTAACTACAAACCGTTAACTTCTCCAATCATGATACTTTATGTGTAAAAATATAGCGGAATTATAATAAACTACAATTTTCGACATTCAACTTTGAGATATATCACTTGGATTATAAATCAAGAATGTGTCGTTTAAAATGTAGAGACTAATACTAACTTGAAGTACATTAAGGGTTAGAACACAACCGTAATTACATACTTAGTTCAT
>NZ_BSPX01000323.1:0-563 GCF_030161255.1 Zoogloea oryzae | reverse complement strand
AAAATAAACTCCAATGGTCTTGTGAAATTTTCCCAGGACAAGCCGCGCATTGTAAAATCACGAAATTTGGTAGGTGTGAGCCTGGAACAATGGTCAAGGTCGTGTCCAAAAATCGCCTCCAACGGACCACGTTTGATCCGTCTGCTCATTGGATCTTTCCAATTGCTCTGAGAATTTCTGCACTGCACTTCGACTTCAGCATTGTCTCTTGTAAATGTGTAATAGGCTCCAAATAACAACTTTAATCACCAAATGTGTTCATAGTCTCTAAAGTCCTGAAATGACATAAAACACGACATTTCCCATCTCAAGATGGGGTAAGACGGAACAAAATATAGAGCTATGATTACACAATTTGCGTGCCTATCAAATACCCCCAGACTTGAAGTTTGCTAGTCCTCGAGCAAAGAAAAATAAAAATAAACCTAAAACAAAACCTTTTCGGGGTTTAAGCGATTGCATTTAGCATATGCAACAAGCCGTTAAACCTATAGGTTGCCCTACAGGACGAGTTGTGTCTCGTGAGGGTTTATGGTGGTTCTAATAAAAATTAGGTTGACTCC
>NZ_BSPX01000322.1:0-569 GCF_030161255.1 Zoogloea oryzae | reverse complement strand
ATTAGCACAAAAAATAGTTGCCCACATCACACATACGAGTTAAGTCTCACTAGATAATTGGGCAAACACTTATTTGCACTCGAAAGAAATAAAGATTACCCTCCCTTTGATTCTTATAACACAAACTAACACACAAATTGGTGTATCGAACAGTGCATATGTTAAGATTAACTAAAAAGAATGTGGTCCACATCACAAATCAAAGTTTTGATTCTATATATAACTGGGTAAACTAGTATTTGCACAATGAAGGAATAGAACTTATCATTCGTTCTGGTCCATTCAAAGCAAACTAACACACCCATGGGAGATGGAATAGTGCATATGTTATGATTCGAACATGTAAATGTTGCCAAAAATCCCCATAGAAGTTAAAACTCACTCGATAGGTGGATAAACACCTATAGCTGTCAAAAGAAACTTGTATGAGCTTGTCTTTCGATTGTAAACCACACAACCTAATACCCAAATAACGTTTGTAATAGAGAATTTATTATCATTAGCACAAAAAATAGTTGCCCACATCACACATACGAGTTAAGTCTCACTAGATAATTGGGCAAACACTT
>NZ_BSPX01000321.1:0-570 GCF_030161255.1 Zoogloea oryzae | reverse complement strand
GCGCCAGCCAGATCAATTTGGTCGCCGCCTCGTCCGTCGGGAAATGGCCCCGGGTCTTGATGATCTTGCGCACCCGCGCATTCAGACTCTCGATGGCATTGGTGGTGTAGATCACCCGGCGCACCTCCGTCGGAAACGCGAAGAACGGGATCACCTGCTCCCACGCCCGGCGCCACGACAGCGTGATGGTCGGGAAGCGCTGGCCCCATTCCCCTTCTGCAAACGCCTCCAGTGCCGCCTCGGCTGCCTCGGTGCTCACCGCCTGGTAGATCGGTTTGAGGGCCTCGGCGAGCCCCTTGCGTTCCTTGTAGCCCGCATAGCTCAGGCTGTTGCGCAGCAAATGCACGATGCACGTCTGCAGCGTCGTGCGCGGATACACCGCCTCCAGCGCCTCGGCCATGCCCTTCAACCCGTCGGTGACGGCGATCAGGATGTCCTCGCAGCCGCGCAGCTTCAGGTCGTTGAAGACCTTGAGCCAGAACTTCGCCCCTTCGGTCTGCTCGATCCACAGGCCCAGGATGTCCCGGCTGCCGTCCGGGCGCACGCCCAGCGCCAGGAACACCGCCTTGC
>NZ_BSPX01000320.1:0-572 GCF_030161255.1 Zoogloea oryzae | reverse complement strand
AGCGGCAACACCGGCATCGCCTCCAGCGTGGGCTGGAGCGTCGTCGAAGGTTCCGCCACCCTCAACGCCGCCGATTTCTCCGGCCCCACCTCCGGCGTCCTCAGCTTTGCCGCCGGAGAGACCAGCAAGGTCATCAGCCTCAATGTCGTTGGCGACACCTTCGTCGAAGCCAACGAAGTGTTCTACGTGAACCTCACCACGCCCACCGGCGCCACTCTCGGCACCGCCAGCGCCGCCGGCACCATCCTCAACGACGACACCTTGCCCACCCTGTCGATCGCAACCGCCAGCGCCAGCAAGGCCGAAGGCAGCTCGGGCGCCACGCCCTTCACCTTCACCGTCACCCGCAGTGGCAACACCGGCATCGCCTCCAGCGTGAACTGGGCCGTCGCCAACGGCACCACCGCCGCCGCCGACTTCACCGGCGGCGTGCTCCCCACCGGCTCGGTGAGCTTCGCCGTCGGCGAGACGAGCAAGACCGTCACCGTCAATGTGGCCGGTGACGCCCTCGTCGAAGCCAACGAGACCTTCAACGTCGTCCTGTCCGGCGCCTCCGGCGCCACCCTCGGCAC
>NZ_BSPX01000319.1:0-574 GCF_030161255.1 Zoogloea oryzae | reverse complement strand
GATATAAGATAAGGTTTGAGTTTCTCTTCGATTCCTTTAAGACAATCTAACACACAATTTTGAGTTTGAATAGTGCAAATTTTTGCATTATATCATTTATATGTTCCCTATGTAATGCATAGGGGTTGCTCCACCAAAACATAACTTGGGAAACACCAATTTACCTGAACAATGAACAGGGAATATATTCATCTTGGATTCTTCCAAGGAAAAAGAAACCACTCATTTGGAGTTAGAATAGTGCATATATTTACATTGACTAATGAAAAAGTACCCCAATGATGAATACAAGTTAGTCATAAGTAAATTGGTTAAAAGTTTGATTTGCCATCTGTTGGAATAAAGATTTAACTTTCTTTCGACACTCAATTTGGAGTTACAATTTTGCAAATTTTACTTCAACCAAATGTAAACTACACCTTATGATTCATATGAATTACTGATCTCTAAATAAATATGTAAATACCTATTAGCCATGATATAAGATAAGGTTTGAGTTTCTCTTCGATTCCTTTAAGACAATCTAACACACAATTTTGAGTTTGAATAGTGCAAATTTTTGCATTATATCATT
>NZ_BSPX01000318.1:0-574 GCF_030161255.1 Zoogloea oryzae | reverse complement strand
AATGTCTCCCACCTTATCCATACGAGTTACTCCTCCCCAAATTAGTCGGTTAACAATTATCTGCCATCAAAAGATATAAGAATTAACTCCATATTAGTAACTTGCAACACATACTAATACTCAACTTGGAGTTTGACTGATGTTTAAAAAAAGATTAACATATCAACAAATCACCAAATCAAGCATTCGAGTTATTAATCATTCTATAAGTGGGAAACACTTATTCGCCATCCGAAGGAAGAATGATTACCTTCCCATTTGATACTTACATCTTAAGCCAATATTTAAATTTGATAGAGAATAAGTCAAATTGTCAATTTACCTACACAAAAAGTTCACCATTTTTGCTAACAAGTTAACCATCATTAGATATGTAGGTACAAGAATATATGCAATCAAATAGAATAAGAATTAACTTCCCTTTCATTATTACAACAAACTAAGAAGACTAGAGCATATGTTAAGATTACCTAAAATAATGTCTCCCACCTTATCCATACGAGTTACTCCTCCCCAAATTAGTCGGTTAACAATTATCTGCCATCAAAAGATATAAGAATTAACTCCATATTAG
>NZ_BSPX01000317.1:0-588 GCF_030161255.1 Zoogloea oryzae | reverse complement strand
CTGCCTCCACGGCCAAGCGTCGTTGTACGACCTTTATTTTCGCTACCGATAAATCCCTGGGTGATCACTAAGCCTTCATTGAGACGTGGGAGCAGCTGCAGCGCGGCCAGTTCCGCCAGCGCGGCTATATCTGGCTCTGCACGACCAAATCGGTCGTTGGTACGCATCACTTTACGTACATCAAACCACTGTGCCTGAACATCGCGTTCGCGCAGGATCTCAACAAACAGCAGGGTCGACATCAGCTCGCCGTGGCTGACCAGCTCATCTGTCAGCGCCGGAGACGTTGCCAGCGCCGCCGCTTCTGCCAGAACAGTAATGTTCTCCAGCAGACGTTCAATCTCTTCACGGATAACGTTCGGGTAACGCAGACGTTCCAGAATGGCAAACTGGATGTTGCGGATAGCGTCGAGTTTTTCGAATCGCTCGCCAGGTTCCAGTCCTTCAGCTAAAGCGACCAGCAGATTAGTGATACCAGCAGAAGCCGAGAGGACAACTAAACGCACGTTGGCATCAGAAAGCACAATATCAGCGCTGCGGTTCATGGCGTCAAAATCAGCTACGCTGGTACCGCCAAATTTGGAGACA
>NZ_BSPX01000316.1:0-589 GCF_030161255.1 Zoogloea oryzae | reverse complement strand
TTTTTTCCTTTTGTGCACCAAAAATAGTTCAACCATTTATCTAGTGAGATGGACCTCGTTTGGATGATAAGGTGTAAATTTTGATTTGTGAATCTTCAACTATTTATAAGTCTAACTCAAATTTCTGTCTAAGTTTGATTTGTAAGTTTCAAATATATAGCTAAGTATAAATCCTTCTGAAGTTAAATAGGACTTCACCCACTTATAAAGTGGGATATAATTTCAAGAGGTGATTTGGAAGAATATAAAATAAGTTAATCATAACATATGCAATATATTTACTTCAACTATATTTTAGCATGTGTTGCGTGAAACAAAAAGAAATCCCTTATTCCTATTAAGTGCAAACAAGTTCTTACCCATTTAATTTGTGAGTTGTACTTCGTATGCATAACATGGGGATCATTTTATTTTATTACTGTGAACATATGCACTATTCTAACTCAAATTTGGGTTTTTGCTATTGTTGAACGAATTTAAGTCGAAGCTAACTTTTTTCCTTTTGTGCACCAAAAATAGTTCAACCATTTATCTAGTGAGATGGACCTCGTTTGGATGATAAGGTGTAAATTTTGATTTGTGAATCTTC
>NZ_BSPX01000315.1:0-590 GCF_030161255.1 Zoogloea oryzae | reverse complement strand
TTCGCCTGGCGCACGATAGAAAGATCATGATCGCGGTCGATCATCGCTTTGCGCTCAGCAGGCCCGCCTTGGTGAGCGCGCCGGACAAAAAATCGTTTTCCAACGCCAGCTCGCCGATCTTGGCATGTAACGCCTTCAAATCGACCGGCGTCTCGGCCGATGTCTTGTCATGCCCAAACACGCCGGCGGCGCCTTCCAGGAGCTGGTTTTTCCAGATCGTGATCTGGTTCGGATGAACATCAAACAGTTGCGCCAGCTCCGCCAGTGTCTTGTCGCCTTTGACCGCAGCCAAAGCAACCTTCGCCTTGAATGCCGGAGAATGCGTCCGGCGGCTCTTCTTCGTCATCTTCGCTCCTGATTCGCAGCAAGAATCCTCGCCGCTGTCAGGCAGAAAATCCACTCAAGCTACTGTCCGAATTTGCGGGGCCAGCTCTCTTCGAGCTTCTCGATGCCCGGGGATTTAACGTGTTTCTTGTCAACGCGCGCGATGCCAAGCACGTGCCGGGGCGCAAGACCGACGTCAGCGATGCGCAATGGCTGCAGCGCCTCCATTCGTTCGGACTACTGCGCGCGAGCTTTCGGCCCAAAGG
>NZ_BSPX01000314.1:0-590 GCF_030161255.1 Zoogloea oryzae | reverse complement strand
CTATGCCCACATAGAGGAAATATGGCATATATTCCATTTTGATTCGTACAACACAAACAGCTTGATAAGTTTGAGTTAGATTAGTGCATATTTAAAGACTAGTGAATCATAAAGTATTTGATATCAAGCATACGAGTTTCACTAACTATATAAGTGGGTGAACCCTATGCATTCAGATGGAATTAGGATTAGTAGTCGTTTTATCAAACTACAGAAAAAAGAAAACAAATATTAACTTAATAAATTCACATATTTAGTTTAACAACTCATAAAGGTTTCCGTATCACCCATACGAGTTACAATACAATATATAAGTGGGTAAACACCTATTACTTCTTAGTACGAAGAAGGAATTGCCTCCCTTTTGTTTTGATGCAAACCAAACTAACACACAAATTGAAGTTAGAATAGTGCATATGTCTATATTAACAAATCAATAAGTTTTCAAGATAAGCTATACACGTAATGGCACAGTAGATATGTAAGTAATTATCTATGCCCACATAGAGGAAATATGGCATATATTCCATTTTGATTCGTACAACACAAACAGCTTGATAAGTTTGAGTTAGATTAGTGCATATTTAAAG
>NZ_BSPX01000313.1:0-594 GCF_030161255.1 Zoogloea oryzae | reverse complement strand
ATTCATTCAACACAAACTAACACACACATGGGAGATAGAATAGTGCATATGTTATGATTCAAACATGTAAATGTTCTCAAAAATCCCTATAGAAGTTAAAACTCACTCGATAGGTGGGTAAACACCTATTAGCTATCAAAAGAAACATGTATGAGCTCGTCTTTCGATTATAAACCACATAACCTAATACCCAAATAACGTTTGGAATAGAGAATTTATTTTCATTAGCACAAAAAATAGTTGCCCACATCACACATACGAGTTAAATCTCACTAGATAATTGGGCAATCACTTATTTGCACTCAAAAGATATAAAGATTACCCTCCTCTTGACTCTTATAACAAACTAACACACAAATTGGTGTATGGAATAGTGCATATGTTAAGATTAACTATAAAGAATGTGGTCCGCATCACAAATCAAAGTTTTGATTCTATATATAACTGGGTAAAGTAGTATTTGCACAAGGAAGGAATTAAACTTATCATTCGTTCTGATTCATTCAACACAAACTAACACACACATGGGAGATAGAATAGTGCATATGTTATGATTCAAACATGTAAATGTTCTCAAAAATCCCCATAGAAGTT
>NZ_BSPX01000312.1:0-597 GCF_030161255.1 Zoogloea oryzae | reverse complement strand
CGCAGATGCACTACGCCCGTCAGGGCATCATCACCCCCGAGATGGAATACGTGGCGATCCGCGAGAACCTCAACCGCGCCGCCTACCTCGAGAACCTCCGCAACACCGGCCCGATGGGCGAGAAGATGGTCAAGCTGCTGGGCCGCCAGCACAAGGGCCAGGACTTCGGCGCGGCGATTCCCGCCGAGATCACCCCCGAGTTCGTGCGCGCCGAAGTGGCCCGCGGCCGCGCCATCATCCCCAACAACATCAACCACCCTGAGTCCGAGCCGATGATCATCGGCCGCAACTTCCTGGTGAAGATCAACGCCAACATCGGCAACTCGGCGCTCGGCTCCTCCATCAACGAGGAAGTCGACAAGATGACCTGGGCCACCCGCTGGGGCGGCGACACGGTGATGGATCTCTCGACCGGCAAGAACATCCACGAAACCCGCGAGTGGATCATCCGCAACTCGCCCGTGCCCATCGGCACCGTGCCCATCTACCAGGCGCTCGAGAAGGTGAACGGCAAGGCCGAGGAGCTCACCTGGGAGATCTTCCGCGACACGCTCATCGAGCAGGCTGAGCAGGGCGTCGACTACTTCACCATCCACG
>NZ_BSPX01000311.1:0-598 GCF_030161255.1 Zoogloea oryzae | reverse complement strand
GATCGAGTCTGGCGTTTCTATACACAATCTCCTTAAGACTGATTCGCCCCCGCCTCAGTGCTTTGCGAGATGAATTGGCCCCAGTCTCCCAGGATGAAACGATCAGACGTAGACACAAGGAAGCACTCCAAGTGTGTCCACCAAACGAACCTAGATTGCGACTCTTCTTCAAAAACGAAAATTAAAGACTTAGAAAGATGAAAGTTTTGTTGTGTTTTGACAAGGAAACAAAGACTATTTATAGGCTAGGGTGACCCTTTAATGAAAAGGCACCTCTCCAACTCATGACCAACCGGTGCAAAGGTTTCATCCAAATGACACTACCAACCGGTGCATCCAAACGACCTCACCAAATGGTTCAAAGCTCAAGCCTAAAACTCTAAAAATAGTCTAAGTATGGAAACAAATCCCCACGAGCCCGCGGCCCAAGGCCAAGGCCTTTATCAAGACCTATAAAATTAATCCATGGACCCTAGGCGACCCATCCGAATTCAGCTCAATCGATTTGCTAGCTATCGCATGTGGCTCACACACGCGTGAACGGTTCCACTATTACCACCACACATAATTACACATGTGCCAACCAACTTGATGATAT
>NZ_BSPX01000310.1:302-612 GCF_030161255.1 Zoogloea oryzae | reverse complement strand
CCACCGGCCCCACCGACACCACCAGCCCGACCCGCGCCACGTCCAGCCCCAGCGCGCCGGCCAGGTAGAACGGCCCCACCACCAGCGTCGCCATCATCACCGCCGACACCAGCAGGCTGGTGACGAGGCTGGCCGTGAGCAGCCGGTCGCTGAACATCGCCAGCCGCACCAGGGGCGACGCTGCCCGCCGCTCCACCGCCACGAACAGCGCCACCCCGACCGCCGCAGCCGCCAGCAAGGCCAGGTTGAGCCCGCCGAAGCGGCCCCGCCCGAAGGTCATCGCCAGCGCGTAGGCGCCCAGGCTGACGGC
>NZ_BSPX01000310.1:0-284 GCF_030161255.1 Zoogloea oryzae | reverse complement strand
CCGCGGGGCATCGGCCCGGCGTGCGTCCTGCGGCAGGTGACGGGCGGCCAGATACAGCGCCGCGATGCCGAGGGGCAGATTGACGAGAAAGATCGCCCGCCAGCCCGGCCCGGCGATGAGCAGCCCGCCCAGCGACGGGCCGAGGGCGGTGCCCACCGCCGACATCGTGCCGAGCAAGCCCATCGCGCGGCCGGTGCGTTCCTTGGGCAGCACGTCGGCCACGAAGGCCAGGGTGAGCGCCATCATCGCCGCCGCGCCGAGCCCCTGCAGCGCCCGGGCCGCCA
>NZ_BSPX01000309.1:0-617 GCF_030161255.1 Zoogloea oryzae | reverse complement strand
TCGCATCGAACGCCCGGCGTTTCTGTTTCATCAAGTTCTCCTCTACGGGTGGATGATCCACCTATCGAGGTGTCCGAGGAAATTAGACCACTACACAGGGCTGTGCGCGTCTTCGGATGCTGGCGCCAGGCATCGAAACCGGAAGCACAAAAGCAAGAAGGCCACGCGATTGCGTGGCCTTCTTGCTGGAATCTGGTGGGCGGTACTGGGATCGAACCAGTGGCTTCCACCGTGTGAAGGTGGCACTCTACCGCTGAGTTAACCGCCCGGTGAGTTAGAGCGCGCATTATAGTAATCACCTCGAAGGTCGTCAAGGCTTTTTTTGAAGTGATGCGCAGGTAACATCAAAATTCCTGGTTTTTGTTTTGTTTGAAACAAAAAAAGTTTTAAACAAAACTTTCTGATGGATTCAGTCAGTTGCTGCGCCGGATTGGCGGATCCACTGGTTGAAGCACGCCCGCGCGGCCGGGGCGACTTCGTCGGCGAGTAGGCCGCTGTCGATGGCGTGGGTGGTGCAGAACTGGTCTGCGGCGGCGCCGTGGAGGTGCACCGCGGCGAGCAGCGCGTCGCCGTCGAGTTCGCCGCGGGCGAGCAGGGCGGCGACGAGGCCGGTGAGC
>NZ_BSPX01000308.1:0-618 GCF_030161255.1 Zoogloea oryzae | reverse complement strand
ATAGGGAGAATCTACCGCATTAATATATTAAGCATGTATATTATATATAATTTTACATAAAATTGGAATAGATGATTTATGACCTTTTAGTCAAATGAGGTTTATCTTTTAAAAGTTATTTCCTTTTGAACTACACAAAATACAAAAAATTATTATGAAAATACGGAATGTGAAACTTCTAACAACAAACCGTTAATCTATAACCTCCGTGCATTAAGTGTGAATAATGGAAAATTAAGATTGCAAACTATGTGATTACTCATGAAACTTGGAATATATCTTAATGATTATAAACCAAAAACTAAGTTTCAACATAGAGATAAACCAATTATTAAAGCACAAAAGGGTAAAAACTTATATAGTTTACATACTTAGTATATATCAATGAGGCTTCATCACCCTAGTTTGGGCTTAGCTACTCATACTAAGGTATGCAAAACTATAATTAAAATTAAAAGACATAACAAAATAAATAAGAAAAGTGATTTATTATTTTTACTCCAGAATACAAGATGAAGATGAAAGTAAAAATAAGAGGTAAGATAATTGTATTGTGTAGAGAGAACCCTAGAGTTTCTTTTATAAGCTTTTTCATCTCCCAAAATAAACTCCAATGGT
>NZ_BSPX01000307.1:0-621 GCF_030161255.1 Zoogloea oryzae | reverse complement strand
CTGATAAGGAAAGCTAAAACTCAATTGGAAATTTTAAATGTGCAAATTTTACATTAACAAAACGTAATGTCCCCCATACAAAGCATATGAAGTACTGCTCTCTAAATAAATATGTAAACATCTATTAGCCATCATATAAGATAAGGTTTGGCTTTCTTTTAAATTGGTAAGTGCCAATCTAACACACCATATGGAGTTAGAATTGTGCAAATTGTTGAATTATATAATTAAAATGTTCCCCATATGATGCATAAGGGTTGCTCCACAACAATATAACATGGAAAACACCAATTTGCCAATACAATGAACAAGGACTAGTGTCATTTTTGATTCTTACATGGCAAAACAAACTATTTATTTGGAAATAGAATTGAGCATATATTTACATTAACTAATACTAAAATGCCCCATTGATGAATACAAGTTACTCATAAGATAACTGGATAAACATTGATTCGCCATCAAATAGAATAAGAAATTGCATTCATCTCGATTCTGTTAAGGAAAGCTAAAACTCAATTGGGAAATTTAAATGTGCAAATTTTACATTAACAAAACGTAATGTCCCCCATACAAAGCATATGAAGTACTGCTCTCTAAATAAATATGTAAACATCTATT
>NZ_BSPX01000306.1:0-624 GCF_030161255.1 Zoogloea oryzae | reverse complement strand
TGTCTTCAAATATGCATAAAACTAACTCCAATTTCTATCTAAGTTTGAGTTGTAAGTTTCAAATATATAGCTAAGTATAAATCCTTATGATTTTAGATTGGAGTTCACCCACTTGTATAATGAGATATAACTTCTATTGGTGATTTGGAGGGCAATAAAATAAGTTAATCATAACATATGCAATATATTTACTCCAACTATAGATTAGCATGTGTTGTGTGAAACAAAAGGAAGAAAATCCCTTATTCCTTTTAAACAAGTTATATTCGTATGGGTAACACATGGAACATTTTGATTTATTACAAAGAACATATGCACTATTCTAATTCCAATTTGGGTTTCTGTTATAGTTGAACGAATTAAAACAAAAACTAACCTTCTTCCTTCTGAGCACCAATAAGAGTTCAACCATTTATCTAGTAAGATGTACGTCATTTGGACAATAATGGGTACATTTTGATTTGTGTGTCTTCAAATATGCATAAAACTAACTCCAATTTCTATCTAAGTTTGAGTTGTAAGTTTCAAATATATAGCTAAGTATAAATCCTTCTGATGTTAGATAGGAGTTCACCCACTTGAATAGTGAGATATAACTTCTATTGGTGATTTGGAGGGCAATAA
>NZ_BSPX01000305.1:0-626 GCF_030161255.1 Zoogloea oryzae | reverse complement strand
GGAGGAATATAGGGTGTTAGGAATATGAATTTTAGTACCGCCAGATAATAAAATATCGGCTTTTCCTGACCCATCAATGAGATTTGCAACCCCAGATATGGTATGGACCTTGGCCTTAAACATTTTTAAATTTGAAAAATACTTTTTGTCTCGGAGTATAGTGTGTGTAGACGCACTATCAGCCAGGCATATATTTCTGCTATCCATATTTGATAAAACTGATAAAGAGAAATTTTACAAAAGATAATTTATATTACTATATATCAAAAGAAAATTTACAAAGTTATTTTACACAAAAGATATATTACATATTTTACATATCCATACAGAAAAAGGCAAGCACTTTATTTGACGAGGCTCTGGCCTTCGCCAAAAATATTGTTATCCATGGTCTCATTATCTTGATCAATAAAGAATTCGAAAACATTGATTGGGTCTGATCAATGAAATTTATTTCGGCATCTTTGCCTTTATCATTGAGTGATGCCTGATATAGCTCAACAAAGTGTTTAGAGGTCCTATAGACATTGGCCCAATGTCCCTTTTTACCACACCTATAGCAGGCGGACTCATCAGTCTTTTCGTAGGAACTCTCTGGAGCTTTTCCCTTATTTTCATTATTTGAC
>NZ_BSPX01000304.1:0-628 GCF_030161255.1 Zoogloea oryzae | reverse complement strand
GAGCCTGTCCGAATTTTTGTGTTTGAGGCATAACGTAGTCCCGGAAAGGAATGGTTATGCCAAGGAAGAAACAGAAACAGCCGCTGCCTGCGGTTGCGGAGTTGCCGGAAGAGGCCAAGCGGTGGCTGGAGCAGGTGGTGACAGGTCCGATGACGGCGGAGGCGGTCGAGGACGTGATGCGCGGCTTCAAGAAGGCGTTGATCGAGCGGGCGCTGCAGGCGGAGCTGAGCCATCACCTGGGCTACGCAGCGGGCGAGGAGAAGCCCGAATCGAGCGCCAACCAGCGTAACGGCACGAGCGGCAAGACGGTGCTCACCGACGACGGGCCACTGCGGATCGACATCCCGCGGGACCGGGCCGGGCAGTTCGAGCCGCAGCTGATCGGCAAGCACGAGCGGCGCTTTACGGGGTTCGACGACAAGATCATCGCGATGTACGCCCGGGGGATGAGCGTGCGCGAGATCCAGGCTTTTCTGGTGCAGATGTACAACACGGAAGTGTCGCCGGACTTCATCAGCCAGGTCACGGACGCGGTGATGGACGAGGTGCGCGAGTGGCAGGGCCGGCCGCTGGAGGCGATGTACCCGGTGGTGTTCTTCGACGCCTTGCGGGTGAAGATCCGCGAAGA
>NZ_BSPX01000303.1:0-633 GCF_030161255.1 Zoogloea oryzae | reverse complement strand
GCATATATTAAGATTAACTTACAATAATGTCTTCCATAATTGGTATACGAAGAACTTCTAAACAAATAAGAATGTAAATTAGTATTTGCTATCGAATAGGATATGTCTCCAATTCTCTTTTGATTCTAAAAACAAAAGCAAACACTATAATTTGTGTTAGAATAGTGCACATTTTTACATTAACTAATAACAAAGATCCCTACAATATACATATACTATCAAGATAAGTGGGTAAAAACCTATTTCCCATCTCGTAAGAATAAGATAAACTTTCCTTCTCATTCCTACCCCGAAGAGTAAACCATAAATTGGAGTTAGAATATAGCATATGTTAAGATTAACTTATCATAAAGTCTGCAATATCTTGTATACGAAGCACTTCTCAATATTTTGGTTTTTTAATTTGTATTCGCGATTGAATAGGATGTCTTAAATTCCCTTTTCATTCTAACCGCAAAAGTAGACACTGTAACATGTGTTAGAATAGTGCACATTTTGACATTAACTAGATAAGTTGGTTAAGACCCATTTCCCATCCAGTGGGAATAGGATTAACTTTCTCATTCATTCCTATAATACCGACTAAATCACAAATTGGAGTTCGAATATAGCATATGTTAAGATTAACTTCCA
>NZ_BSPX01000302.1:0-635 GCF_030161255.1 Zoogloea oryzae | reverse complement strand
AAAGAAGTTTTTACGGGATCCCTATCTACCAAAATTTTAACTTCTGGTTCCGGCGAACGAATAATCATTGAGTCCTCCTCTTTCCGGACAACACATACAAAGAGACCTGCCAACAAACAAGTAATTAGTGAACCTCTGAAAGATAGTTATAATTAGTTCTTTCCTTTCTCCCACCTATCTATTTTCTTTAGTTATCCACTAGAGCAATTATGATTGGGAAGTTAATCCGGGGCAAGTGTTCGGATCTATTATGACATAGCCATTAGGCGCCCAACGGACCTTTCTAATTGTTTAAAACACTTTCTCAGCCTTAACTTGATGCAAAAATGAATTTTTGGTGCCACCTGGCGTATTTATATTTCAAAATGGAAATGAATAAGGCCCAAAATGAAGTTACTTCGTATATTAGATTGAACGTATTACTCTAGCAGTCATTAATAAGAGACATCCCCCTATTTGATTTACCCATTAAAAGATATTTTTGGGGTTTGATAATATTCAAAGGTTATTTTTCTGTATGCTACCTCGTATCGTTTACACCTACGAGGTACCAGACGAGATCAAATGATTTTACAAAGGATATAAAAAAATTCTGGATTGGCCCAAACGAATGCTCTATCTTATTTGACCGATAA
>NZ_BSPX01000301.1:347-639 GCF_030161255.1 Zoogloea oryzae | reverse complement strand
CAGCGTGGGCGCCGCCGCAGCCAGCCCCGAGGCGCCGGTGAAGAGCGCCAGCCCGGCAAGCAGCAGGCGCCGCCGGCCGACGAGATCGCCCAGCCGCCCGACGCTGACGATCAGCGTGGTGATGGCCAGCAGGTAGGCCAGCACCACCCACTGCACCGCCTGAAAGCTCGCCCCGAAGGCCGCCGCCAGATCCGGCAGGGCCACGTTGGCGGCGCTGGTGCCCAGCGAGGCCAGCAGCATCGACAGGGCCAGCCCCGCCAGCGCACCGCGCGCCGATCGCGCCGCGTCGGGC
>NZ_BSPX01000301.1:0-285 GCF_030161255.1 Zoogloea oryzae | reverse complement strand
CCGCGCCCGACGTCATGCCCCAAGCGTAGTGGCCGGCAGTACATGGCGGAAGACGCAGCATCTGCACTTCATCCATGCATGAAACGCCATGTATTGCAGCCGGCGGTGCTAAGGTTCGGCCATGAGCACCCCCGATCTGAACCTCCTCATCACCCTTGATGTGCTGCTCGCCGAGGGCAGCGTGGCCGGCGCCGCCCGGCGGCTGCGCCTCAGCCCGTCGGCCATGAGCCGCGCTCTGGCCCGCCTGCGCGAGACCACCGGCGATCCGCTGCTGGTGCGCGAGAA
>NZ_BSPX01000300.1:361-645 GCF_030161255.1 Zoogloea oryzae | reverse complement strand
TATCCACGCCAGGAAATTAAGAACATAAATCCTGTAGCCCAAACAAGATGTCCAAATAGAAACATCCATGCCCAGACCGATAAACTATTCATACCAAAAGGGTTATATCCATTGATAAGTTGTGAAGAGTTTAACCATAGGTAGTCTCTTAACCACCCCATCAAATAAGTGGAGGACTCATTAAATTGTGAAATGTTACCCTGCCATAATGTTATGTGTTTCCAATGCCAATAAAAAGTGACCCATCCAAGGGTATTTAACATCCAGAAAACTGCCAAATAAAA
>NZ_BSPX01000300.1:0-280 GCF_030161255.1 Zoogloea oryzae | reverse complement strand
CATCACAAGGAAAACTATAACCGAAATCCTTTTTATCTGGCATTAACTTGGAACCACGCGCATCTAAAGCACCTTTTACTAAGATCAAGGTAGTGGTATGTAAACCTAGAGCAATAGCATGATGAACCAAAAAGTCTCCCGGACCTATTGTTAAGAATAATGAATTACTATTCTCATTAACAGCATTTAACCACCCAGGTAACCATATGCTTCGACCCGCATTGAAGGCTGGACCATTCGTGGAAGATAAGAGTACATCGAACCCGTATGAAGTCTTCCC
>NZ_BSPX01000299.1:0-648 GCF_030161255.1 Zoogloea oryzae | reverse complement strand
CAATATCAATAATTATACGGACCAAATATATAATCATAGGAGTGAAGCAAGGTGAAAATCAATTGTCATAAATTTTCTCCGACCTAGTGCCAAATCCAATTGGTAGTTTTGCACAAGCAAAAAAATCATTTCATTCATCATTTCTCCGTTTAAGAACTAAGTGTCATTTAATTCGTAATACTTGGCTAACTCACACCTCTCTCAAAATTTCTCTTGAACGCTCTCTCTTTTAAAATTGATATTTGATCTCATCATCCTCGATAATTGTAGCTCTTTGAAGCTCGCTCCTTGGTATTACCCTATACTTTGAAGGTTGTCACTTACTTTACAAAATATCCACTCAAGCAGCTTAAGGCATGTTATGCTCATGTTTCTCCTCTTTTTATTGGTTGTCATACCATGCATTATACACACTAGTGCAACGGAGTCATTACTATGCATCATTAACCATGGTAATGCACAATATCAATAATTATACGGACCAAATTTATAATCATAGGAGTGAAGCAAGTGATTTCCACCGTAAGCAAGGTGAAAATCAATTGTCATAAATTTTCTCCGACCTAGTGCCAAATCCAATTGAAAGTTTTGCACATGCAAAAAAATCATTTCATTCATCATTTCTCCGTTTAAGAACTAAGTGTCATT
>NZ_BSPX01000298.1:0-649 GCF_030161255.1 Zoogloea oryzae | reverse complement strand
TAAAGATCCAATAAGTCCAACCTTAATTCCTTCGGATGTGTCAATTGGGCAAATACGTCCATAGTAACTAGGGTGGATATCTCGTATCCTAAAACTAGCAGTTCGTGCTGTCAATCCTCTAGGACCTAAATAACTAAATTTTCGTCCATGAACTATGTGTGCCAACGGATTCGTTTGATCAAAAACTTGAGATAATGGGTGTAGGCCGAAAAAGGACTCATAAGCGCTTGTTAATGGGGTTGAAGTTACCAAATTTTGAGGAGAAGATAGCCATTTATCTCCAGAGCACGAAATAGTTCTTCGAACCGCATCTTCTAAACGAATCAGAGCGAATCCCAACTGATCTTGTAACAGATCCGCTACAGAACGAATCCGCTTATTTTTCAAGTGATTCATATCGTCAAGTGTACCCATTCCAAATTTCATTCCAATCAAATGCTCTGCCGCTGCTAATACGTCTCGTGGTAACAAAAATGTACGGTTCAGAGGTATATCAAGATTCAGTCTCCGATTCATATTTCGTCGACCAATACGTCCTAATTCACATTTTTGTTTAGAAAATTTATGTAATGCTGTCTCTAAGGAACCCCCACCCGCACAAGTAAGTTGTTGATATAACTCTAAAATAGCAGTTTCTTTTGAAACGATT
>NZ_BSPX01000297.1:0-659 GCF_030161255.1 Zoogloea oryzae | reverse complement strand
CCTATCATCAATCAAAGTAAGACTATAATTTTTCTTCTTCAATCTTTATAGAGTCCCACTCCATCTAGCTTTGTGAGATTAATTCTCTAGGTACATAATATGAAAATGGATGTGGACAACCCTAATTAACTCCATAATTATCATGTAATCAACTTTAATGGTTACTTTACCTGAAATACAAGAAACTAGACTAATAGATTAAATACTACGCATCGGGCACGATAAAACAATAAATATAGGAATATTATTTATACACATTTCTGTGTATATCAAATACCCCCAAACTTATCATTTGCTCGTCCCGAGTAAATAAAACAAAACTAATCTGACTATCCACTTTCGCAGGATGCGCGATTGCATTTAGCATATGCAACAAGCCGTTAAACCCCCAGGTAGCCCTGGTGGACGAGTTGTGTCTCGTGAGGGTTTTTAGTGATTTCACCCACAAAATCTTTATAATGACACTATGGCAACTAATATTAATATTTGACCTATTTCCAACAATTAGAAAAACTTAACTGTGTTAAAAGTATTAGGAAAGGAAAAATAAGACATCACTTAATTTGTTTGAGAATATTATTTTTATTATCTAAACTTAGAAACACTATCTATTGATTAGAAAGAAGTTCATTTGACTTTTAAGAATATATCCGAAAACA
>NZ_BSPX01000296.1:401-665 GCF_030161255.1 Zoogloea oryzae | reverse complement strand
CAGGCGCCAGTTGCGGGGGGGCGGCGTGAGTGGGGGGCCGGCGTTGGCGGAAGGCGTCGAGGCTGGCTTCGGCGGGGCGCCGGGCGTGGATGTCGGCAGGGCGTCGGCTGGAGTTGTTGCGGTGGCGTGTCGTGGCGGCTCGGCGGGGATGGGGCTCGGTGCGTCTGCGTCCGGCAGCGGCGCAAGGTCGGTGGCGACGTTGGGGCGGATGAGGCGGATCGCGGCGGGCGTCGGAGCCGTGGTTTGGCGGGTCGGGGAATCGGG
>NZ_BSPX01000296.1:0-391 GCF_030161255.1 Zoogloea oryzae | reverse complement strand
CGATCTGGGGGCTGCCGGTGGCGGCGCCGTCAGGCGCAACGATCGATGGCGCGATGGCTGCGCGGGGCTGGCCGTGGGGCATGGTCGGCGAGGTTGAGCCCGTCGTGGGCGCGAAGACGGGGGGCGCGTCGGGGTGGGTGTCCTGCATCCGGAGCGAAACGGACGACTGCGGGCGGGTGTCGGCGGCTGCCGGTGTCTGCGCGGGCGGGGCACTGGCCGGTGACGGCTGCGCGCTCGTGGAGGCGATGCCCGTCGTGACCTCCGGCGCGATCGGCGCGACCGTGGGCGTGGAGCCTCGCGGGGGCGGCTCGATGTCGGCGTTTGGCATGGCGTGGGCGTGGCGCGACGGCATCGGCTGCGCGTGGGGGGCGAGCCGGACGACCGGGGCGTT
>NZ_BSPX01000295.1:0-665 GCF_030161255.1 Zoogloea oryzae | reverse complement strand
CGCCCGGGCCACCGCGCCGGCCACGTCGTCGGCCCGCGGGGCCATGCCGATCCGGCTGCCGTCGATGGGCGAACGCACAGCCCAATCCCCCGCCGCCGGCGCCGGCTGCCCGAGGGCCCCGAAGATGGCGACAACTTCCGATGAAAGCAGTGGTGCGCCCATGGCAGACTCCTTGTCCGGCGGTGATGACTGTTCGACACCCTGCCCGCCGCAACAATCCGCACCCGACAAGAATTCGCTCCGGGAGCGATCACCACAAGCCCCCGTAGGTCGGACTTCAGTCCGACAAAC
Organism: Zoogloea oryzae; assembly: GCF_030161255.1. Lineage (NCBI taxonomy): Bacteria > Pseudomonadati > Pseudomonadota > Betaproteobacteria > Rhodocyclales > Zoogloeaceae > Zoogloea > Zoogloea oryzae. Next base: position 374 of record NZ_BSPX01000295.1, on the reverse strand, counting down.
CCTGCCCGATCAACCCGTGGTGTCGGACTGAAGTCCGACCTACAGGGGCGCCGCCAGCGAAAGCACGATTCCATCGCAAGAAGCGGAGTGCAGGCGCCGCCAAGCCGGTCTACAGTTCGAGCACCCAAGCCGGAGCCCCCCATGAAACCCGCCCCCGCCAGCCCGATCACCGCCGACCCGCGCTGGGCCCGCGTCCTCGCCCGCGACGCGGCCGCCGACGGCAGCTTCTTCTACGCCGTGAGCACCACCGGCGTTTTCTGCCGCCCCAGCTGCGGCGCCCGCACGCCCCGGCCGGAGCACGTGCGCTTCTACCCCACCGCGGCAGATGCCGAAGCCGCCGGCTACCGCCCCTGCAAGCGCTGCCGGCCCGATGC
>NZ_BSPX01000294.1:0-672 GCF_030161255.1 Zoogloea oryzae | reverse complement strand
AATCTATTTTCAGCATTCTAGTTTAAGATTGGGTGTTAAGTTTCAGATTACCGCTTTTATCGTACTCAATGTGATCATATTGTTATAGTAATACACCGAGGTTATTGTCAAACCTCTTTTTCACGGTAAGATCCCACCCAATGAAACTATTTTCCAAAGAATCTGCACATGCCAATTTGAGTCCATGGAAGCAGCATTGCTATTACTATTTTTTGGAAACAGAACGAATGCATCCATGAATCTTTTGCCCTTGAGCCCATATGATTTACTCCAAATGAAAAAGAGCGTCACTTCTAAGAATTTTGAGGGTATTTCAAGTTCGTTGAAGATCCTAAGAAAGATTTCATTGGCCATTTCGAGATCAATCTTTTTGTATTCCTGTGATGGCCCTGAAAGCTAGGGCTTTCCAATTCATTCTGTTGACCACATTCAGTACATAATGCAATCTTTATCATAAGATTCACGACATTTGTTGCAGCTGTACATCTCAAAAAAGAAACTCTCAGGATATTCTAAATATATTTTCAATAAATTCAAATATCATCCGGATCTTCTAAATATTTTTCTAGTAACTCTATTTTCAGCATTCTAGTTTAAGATTGGGTGTTAAGTTTCAGATTTACGCTTTTATCGTACTCAATAGGATAATATTGTTATGGTAATACACCGAGG
>NZ_BSPX01000293.1:403-673 GCF_030161255.1 Zoogloea oryzae | reverse complement strand
TCTAGGAACTTGCCCTGTGTATCCTGAAGCCATTGTGTGAGGAGCTCTTGGTTGTTGTCCTGTTATAAGCTCAAAAGGGCTCTTGTTTGTGGCTGAACTCTTCTGGAGGTTGAAACAAAATTGGGCTGTGTCTAGGAGCTCCACCCATCTTGTTGGTCTCCGGCCCACATAGTGTCTGAGATATTCTTCCAACATAGAGTTGAATCGTTCTGTCTGACCATCTGATTGTGGATGGTTGCTTGTAGAGAAATTGAGAGCAGAGCCGAATAA
>NZ_BSPX01000293.1:0-321 GCF_030161255.1 Zoogloea oryzae | reverse complement strand
GGGTATGCCCCAGAACTTTACCACATGTTTCATAACCAGTCGTGCTGTCTCTTCTGCTTGGCAAGGATCTGGACAAGGAATGAAAGTAGCATACTTTGAAAATCTGTCCACAACTACGAGGATTGATGAGTAGCCTTCTGACTTTGGTAAGCCGGTGATGAAGTCCATGGAAATGCTTTCCCAAGGTCTTTGAGCAACTGGCAGGGGTTGTAGTTCTCCATAAGGAGAATGTCTTTTCACCTTATCTTATTGGCAGATGTGATATGTCTTTATATAGTCTAGTACATCTTCCCAAACTTTCAGCCAGAAGTATCCTATGTC
>NZ_BSPX01000292.1:0-676 GCF_030161255.1 Zoogloea oryzae | reverse complement strand
AAAGTGGGAAGTAATTAAGATGCATGATATGGGTGGCTTTTTGTTACGATAATCATCACCTACTCTCTACTCTAACTCGAATTCTTTATTAAATCGATGTTGTAGGAATCAATAGGAAAGTTAATCCTTTTCCCATCGGATGGGAAATATGTTATTACCTACTTATCTAGTTAGGACTAAATCATACGCATAATGTAGGGACCTTTCTTACTAGTTCATGTAAAAATTTGCACTACTCTAACACAAGTTATAGTGTTTGCTTATTTTATTAGAATCAAAAGGTAACTTAAGTCATATCACAAATTGATGGCAAATACCAATTTACACACTTATCTATTGAGAAGTACTTCGTATACAAGATATAAGAAACGTTCTGAGAAGTTAATTCACACATATGTTATATTCTAACTCTAATTTGTGTTTTTGTTTGTGTTGTAAGAATCAATAGGGAAGTTAATCCATATCCCATTTAATGGCTAATACAAGTTTACACACTCAACAAAGTGGGAAGTAATTCGGATGCATGATATGGGTGGCTTTATGTTACGATAATCATCACATACTCTCTACTCTAACTCGAATTCTTTTTTAAATCGATGTTGTAGGAATCAATTGGAAAGTTAATCCTTTTCCCATCGGATGGGAAAATGTTATTACCTACTTATCTAGTTAGGAC
>NZ_BSPX01000291.1:0-679 GCF_030161255.1 Zoogloea oryzae | reverse complement strand
TAGGTTTTTTCTCCATCCGCTCATATTAAAATATTTATCCTAATGGTATCCCCCTTGTTTCTGCCAACAAATGGGGGACATATTTAACTCATCACTTCTGTCTCTTTTCCAAAATCTTTATCAAGCACTCATTTGTGTGATATTTTGTTCAAAATTTAAACTCTCGGAATGAAACTTCGCATGCAAAATCTTCATAGTTCTTCTTAAATGGCATAAATCCACATTAAGAATATGAACTCATATAACACAACCTAAAGACCCTTCTGATATTTAAAAAATAAACTATGACCATGAAATTTAGGGCCATCATTAACATTTATCAATAATCTATACCACGATAGAGTAGACTTGATTTTCTTAGATCGTTTACGGTTAACGAGTTTATTTTTTAAGGTAAAATTATCACGGAAGATTTTGGTTGTATTAGCTTCCACAATAGTGTTGGAAATTTATGTAAACTGTGGGTGAACAGGCATTACATTTTAAGTTGATCACCTATTCACGATCGAAACATACGAAATAAGTCTCACCATATGGCTTGTTACGTTGGCAGGTTTATTTTGTTACTTGTGTAATTAACCGATCACAAGCGAGGAAGTTTAGGTTTTTTCTCCATCCGCTTATATTAAAATATTTAACCTAATAGTATCCCCCTTGTTTCTGCCAACAAATGGGGGAC
>NZ_BSPX01000290.1:361-679 GCF_030161255.1 Zoogloea oryzae | reverse complement strand
AATGCCACCACACTCAGCGGAGTAGGGCGCAAACCCCAATGCAGACCCATCACCAGCCACAGCGGCCCTGCAAGACAACCGGCCACCTCGATCCAGGGACGAAGCGGACCTTGCACAGGCCGCAACGCCAACCAGGCGAGGATGAGCAGATAGATTCCGCAGGCAATCCATGTAGCTGCGGGATGAGGTGGCATCACCGGTTGCGCCTGCGGCGCCGCTCCCGCCGGCACGATCAACGCAGCCGGCCACCGGGCACGCAATTGATCGCGCAGCGTCAGCATCGTTTCCGCGCTGGCACCGTCGGGCAGATGGAAGAAC
>NZ_BSPX01000290.1:0-327 GCF_030161255.1 Zoogloea oryzae | reverse complement strand
CGGCCAGTCCTGCGCATGTTCCGCGATGTGTTCGATGTCGTTGGCGGCTGCATTTTTAGGCAGGTAGATCGACGCATCGTGTAGATGCAGCATCGGTTCGGTCGTCAGCAGTTCGACCGAGGCAATGCGCAAACTGGCATCGCGCGGAAGTTGAATCCGCAAACGCAACATCTGCGCGATGCCCGGTGCAGCGCAACCGCCTTGGCCTGCGCTTTTCCAATCAAGGCTGCGCAAGTCGATGCGCAGCTCGCGCATATCGGGTGTCAGTGCATGAGCAGAGGGCATCAGGCATGCAGGTGTTTGATTACCTTGCCACACCAGGCCGAG
>NZ_BSPX01000289.1:0-680 GCF_030161255.1 Zoogloea oryzae | reverse complement strand
CTCTTCGCAGCGCAGTTGTTCAGCGCGGTGGAGGGGGGGTAGGCCGGAGGATTGGCTGCTTCTGCGCAGTCAGGTGTTTGCGGCGAAGTTTAAAAAGATTTCGCGAAATGCTTGACGGAGCTAAAAAGCTCTGTATAATGCGCACCTCTTCGCTGCAGCGCGCAGCGGTTCTTTAAAAATTCGAACAACCGATAGGTGTGGGTACTCGGTTTCGAGGCGGTGTTCTGGTTTATACCAGAGTGCCACAAGAAATTGAAGTATCTGCAGAAACGTCAGGTTTCTGGAGTTTTTGGATTGAACTTAAGAGTTTGATCCTGGCTCAGATTGAACGCTGGCGGCATGCTTTACACATGCAAGTCGAACGGTAACAGGGAGCTTGCTCCGCTGACGAGTGGCGAACGGGTGAGTAATGCATCGGAACGTGCCGTGTAGTGGGGGATAACGTAGCGAAAGTTACGCTAATACCGCATACGCCCCGAGGGGGAAAGTGGGGGACCGCAAGGCCTCACGCTATACGAGCGGCCGATGTCGGATTAGCTAGTTGGTAGGGTAAAGGCCTACCAAGGCGACGATCCGTAGCGGGTCTGAGAGGATGATCCGCCACACTGGGACTGAGACACGGCCCAGACTCCTACGGGAGGCAGCAGTGGGGAATTTTGGACAATGGGCGCAAGCCTGAT
>NZ_BSPX01000288.1:407-684 GCF_030161255.1 Zoogloea oryzae | reverse complement strand
TTTTAGATCTCGCATTGAAAATTCTCCTTTTTTATTGTAATACATATATATATAATCAGATACCTATGTGGTTAAGGAGTACTTCTATGGATTTATGGAATCCTTAACTTAAATGAATATATACAAGACCACTCCATTCTTTTTTTTATATAGATTGGGTTTCATATGAATATAATTTTATTATATTTTATTATTTATTATATGTTATATGAGACCAAGAAAGAAGAAACGGCCAGGTAAATAATATATCAACAAGGAAAAATGATGTGGAAAACAA
>NZ_BSPX01000288.1:0-358 GCF_030161255.1 Zoogloea oryzae | reverse complement strand
TAAACCGATTGAAAGGGATGTAGCGCAGCTTGGTAGCGCATTTGTTTTGGGTACAAAATGTCGCAGGTTCAAATCCTGTCATCCCTACCTAATTACTTCTCCTATGTGAAGTAACAAAGGATCCATTGAACTCTTTTCAATTTGTCCAAAAACAATCTTTTTTACGGGACTATATATAATATATTATTTAGTGGTTACAAAAAAAAGATTGTTTAAGTTGTACGCGCGAAAAGGGAAGAAAGCGCTCTTAGTTCAGTTCGGTAGAACGCGGGTCTCCAAAACCCGATGTCGTAGGTTCAAATCCTACAGAGCGTGAATCCATAATTGGAAATAATTTTACCTCGTGTAGATCTCGGTG
>NZ_BSPX01000287.1:0-688 GCF_030161255.1 Zoogloea oryzae | reverse complement strand
CAGCAAATAGATATGCTTTTTGAGAAAAAAAGGAGGACTTTTCATTATTATTTAGCAACGGAAAGATTTTGTTTAGCGCTTTCGGTCCTTCTTTACCCCACATAGATAGTGAATCGAACGCGCTATTTTTTTTTCTAGTATAATTTTGAAAATGCACATTCAAATGTCCCTCAAAAGTAAGTAAATATACCCGAAACATATAAAATGCAGTTAATCCTGCTGTGGAATAAGCTATTATTGCATAAATGGGTGAATATAACCAACTATCATTAAGAATTTCATCTTTGGACCAAAAACAAGCAAGAGGAGGAATACCACAAAGAGAAAGTGTACCTAATAAAAATGCTGTTTTTGTACTTGGCACGTATTTTTTTAAACCGCCCATAAGAGCCATATTCTGACTTTTATCTGGAGAATACCCAACAACAGTTTCCATTGAATGAATAATGGAGCCGGATCCTAAAAATAATAATGCTTTTGAATACGCATGAGTGATCAAATGAAATAAAGCAGCTCGATAAGAACCTATACCTAAAGCTAACATAGTATAACCCAATTGAGACATTGTAGAATAAGCTAAACTTCTCTTAATGTCTCTTTGAGCAAGAGCCAAAGTTGCCCCCAAAAGTACTGTTATTATACCTATGAAAGAGATTAGACTCATTATGTAAGGTATAACTGTGAAAAG
>NZ_BSPX01000286.1:0-689 GCF_030161255.1 Zoogloea oryzae | reverse complement strand
TCAGCTCGCCGCTCGCGGCGTCGCCGGGGTTGCGCAGGTGCAGGCTCACGCTGGAAAGTTGTACTCCCTTGGGTAGCGCGGCAAAGCGCTGCCCGGCGGCGTGGCTGGCGTCGCACAGGCGGGCGACGCGGGTGGCGTCGGACGAGGGGGCGAGCAGGGCGCGCTCGCCCGGGCGGGGCTTGTCGGGTGGTTCGGGCTGGGGCTTGGGCGGCGTGGTGGGCTTGGGCGGGGCTTCAAGTTCGGCCACGAAGCTGACGCGCAGGGGCTGGGCGTTAGCGGTGGCGATGGTGAGCGGCACCGCGGTGGCCGACGGGTGGTCGGCCAGGTAGCGGTTGATGGCGCGGACGAGGCCATCCACCGCCAGCCCGGCGGCGGGCAGCGGGCCATCCGGGCTGAAGAAGGGCGGATCGTCGCCCACCGCCACGCTGACGAGGCAGGGCTGCTTCGTGAAGCGCACGCCGATGCGCCGGCCGGTGAGGCTGCCGGGGATCAGCACGCCGGTGCGTTTTTCGGCGGCGTCGCCTTCGATGAGCATCTCGGCCATCAGGCGCGACGCGCACTGGGCGGGAAAGCGCTGCTCCGGCCCGGCGGGCAAGGTGTCGAGGGGCTGGAGCGGCAGCCAGGTGCCGCGGCTGAACACCCGCAGGCGGGCGCCGGTCTTGCGCGGCGGGGTGAGCGCGCCGGCGGCG
>NZ_BSPX01000285.1:0-690 GCF_030161255.1 Zoogloea oryzae | reverse complement strand
ACGATACTCTCGCTAACGAAAAGAAAAAGGTAACAAAAACAAGGATTGTAAAACCGCGAGTTACATATTTTTTGATTCGCCGTAGCAGAAATTTGTTGATTTCAAGCTTTACCTTCTTTACCTTCTCTGTTAGAAAAACCAAATTTGAATCCATTGATTTCAACACGATAATGTGCCCAATTACGAAACCCCACCAATGACCTATAATAAAAAGGATTTGATTATCGGATCTAAAGTGATAACCATTCAAAAATCGCAATGAGCTGGGTAAAAGGAACGGGTTCACAAATTGTAGCATCAAATACGCGAGGAATACGAATAGACTGCTGACTCTCCCAGTGCTGCTTCGAGTATCAAAAAACGAGATACGATAATGCTTTACCACCAAATAGAAAATGAGTGGTACCGCATTGTCTGCTGTTGTCAAGACCCGGGGCAGATAAGGATGATAAATAGAAAAAACCAGAACAAGCTGGCCCATAAGAAAACCGACTATCGCCCCCCTTTCCTTGCCATACCCATACCTTATCGCGGTATCGGTAAAAAGGAATAGATAGACCGGTCCGGCGGTACATGCAATGAGCAACCCGAAGGCTAGCCCCACCACAACGTTGGAACTAATGATTCTCTGTGCTAACCCTATTAGTGATCCTAATATCTTGGACTTTATGTTCAAAGGCATACGCGATT
>NZ_BSPX01000284.1:0-690 GCF_030161255.1 Zoogloea oryzae | reverse complement strand
GCGGCCCGCGCAGCTGCCCTCGCCGAAGCCGAAAAGGCCCGCAGCGACGGCACCACCCCGCCCCTGGCCGACGCCTCCGCCACCGCCCTGCGCGCCACGGTGGCCACCGCCGCCGGCGTCACCCCGGCCACCAAACTCGACGGTGCCGACTACAAGACCGCCGTGAGCACGGTGGACACCGCCATCGCCGCGCTGGACGACACCGCCATCAGCGATCTGGCTGCCGCCCTCGTCACCCTCGAAGCCAAGCTGCAGGCTTACGAAGACAAGGAAGCCCTGGCCGAAGCCGCCCTCGAGGCCGCCGAGGCGTCCTCGGCGATCATCGCCGACGATCTTTCCAAGGCCCTCATCCAGCGCGAAGCCGCAGCCAGGCTGGCCACCGCCGGCAACAAACCCGGCGCAATCCTCGCCTATGTGGATTACCAGGCTGCCCGGGCCCGGCTCACCGCCGCGGCCGCCGGCGCCGCCGCCACCAAGCTGCAGACCGACTGGAACACCGCCCGCGACGCCCAGCTCTCGGCCACCGCCGATCTCCTCGCCGCCCAGGTGGCGGTGATCCAGGGCCAGCTCGCCCTGGCCCGCAAGCGCGCCGAGATGACCGCCAAGCTCGCCACCCGGGATGCCGTAGTCACCGCCGCGGTGGATGCCGTGCTCAACCCGCCGCCCGCCCCGGGCCCCTGACGCCCGCCG
>NZ_BSPX01000283.1:0-694 GCF_030161255.1 Zoogloea oryzae | reverse complement strand
AAACGGCATATCCCATGCATATTGTACTTACAGCGGGTGTCACGAATTGCATAGTATCAAAAATACCTAGTCCGGATATTATTCCTCCGCCGGGAGAGTTTATAAATAAAAAAAGGTCCCGGGTCGGTTCTTCGATACTGAGATATATCATGAGACTAATAATATTGCCCGCAATCTGGGAATTAATCATTTGCGCTAAAAAAAGTGTTCTTTCTCGATAAAGTCGGCTGGTTAGGATAAAATTATATCCCTCAGGAATCGTACATGCACCTTTAGATGCATACGGTTCCAAAATACAAAATCAATGTAGTGATTCCATCCCTCTTTGTTTTTTCTCGCAAGACTTTTATAATCCCTAACGAATAGGCTTTTTTTATCAAAAAAAGTTTTTTTTGACTTGCCTCTCCAAAAAAAGGAATTCAGTAACCCTTACTTAGCTACCTAACCTCTTCTTGATGTATTGTTTCATCGAAATTAATTCCATTTACGACGTAATTTTCTTGTTCCTGAATGGGCCTGTTCAATTCTTTTAGGTTTATGCTCTACTCCGAGTAAAAATCCGGCGGATTTCTATTTGCACATATAGGACAAATGGTCCCAATACCACTTTGCTACAAAGTATTTTTTTGCATTCATTTCCTCTCTCAACTAAATAGGAGATAAATAGGAATCATTTATGAGACAAGCGATAATC
>NZ_BSPX01000282.1:0-694 GCF_030161255.1 Zoogloea oryzae | reverse complement strand
TTAAAACGTATAGGTGATATGGGGGACTTTTACATTTGTATTTACAAACAAAAGCACAATTTGAACTCTAGTTTGTTTGTTAGTTTATGTTGTTGGAAACATAATGCCCCTTAATCCTGATTACTTATTAGCTCATATATGTGGGTAACTACTTAGCTAGTGAGTTCTAAATGGTATGGGAAATAGGGATCAATTTTGAACTATTACACTTAGCCAATGCACTAGACTAACTCCAACTTGTTGTTAGTTTATGTTTTACCAAACAAAAGGGAACTTGATCCTTATTGAAAACGAGATCAAATATGTGTGGACATACTTAACTAGTGAGATCGATATCCTATGGGAGATATGGCACACTTATGGATTTGTTATTATTAACATATGTACTATTCACATTTAAGCTTTGTGCTGGCTTTTGTTGCATGAATAGAAGAGAAGCTTTTCCTTTTGCTTTTGGGATAAAACAATGCGTTCACCCACTTATATATGAAGTTGTAACTCTAATAGGTATTATCGCACACATATTGATTTATTAATCTAAACTTTCTGACTATTCTAACGATTTTTAAAACGTATAGGTGATATGGGGGACTTTTACATTTGTATTTACAAACAAAAGCACAATTTGAACTCTAGTTTGTTTGTTAGTTTATGTTGTAGGAAACATAAAGCCCCTTAATCCTGATTACTTATT
>NZ_BSPX01000281.1:0-697 GCF_030161255.1 Zoogloea oryzae | reverse complement strand
TAATATAGATGTTTACCCCGAATATTCTACTGAGTCTCTAAAATGCATGATATGATATGTGAGGACTTTCGTATTGGCTAGTCTTAGCATATGCTTATTCTAACACCATCTATGTGCTAATTTACGCGGCATGAATAAAAAGGGGTAGCTAGCCCTCATCCCTTCTAATGACTACTAGGTTTTTACCCACTGATCTATTTAAGTGTTACTCGAATGCATGATATGAGTGGCTTTTTGAAAACTTAATCTTAACATATGCATTACTTTAATTCCAATTTTAGAGTTATATAATGTGGAAAGAGTAAAAAACAAACCTTATCCCTATTCTTCAAGATCAAAAATAGGTGTTTACCACTTGTCTTGCGTGGTTTAACTTGTAGCAAGATATTAGGAATATTTGATTAGTTGCTCTTTACGTATCAATTATTTGACCTTGTATTGGAGTATTAGTTTGTGTTACAAGATTCAATAAGGAGGTTATTCATTTTCGCATCTAATGGGCAATAGGTATCCACCCACTATGACCTTTCCTACTCCAATATGAGTGTTATCAAGTGTTGTGTAAATTATAAGGAAAATGAATACAAATCCCTTCTAATCTAATATAGATGTTTACCCCGAATATTCTACTGAGTCTCTAAAATGCATGATATGATATGTGAGGACTTTCGTATTGGCTAGTCTTAGCATATGCTTA
>NZ_BSPX01000280.1:0-698 GCF_030161255.1 Zoogloea oryzae | reverse complement strand
GAAAATGAATACTAATCCCTTCTAATGTAATATAGATGTTTACCCCGAATATTCTACTGAGTCTCTAAAATGCATGATATGATATGTGAGGACTTTCTTATTGGCCAGTCTTAACATATGCTATATTCTAACAACATATATGTGATAATTTACGCGGCTAAAATTAAAAGGGTAGCCAACCCTCATCCCATCTAATGACTACTAAGTTTTTACCCACTGATCTATTTAAATGTTATTCGAATGCATGATATGGGTGGCTTTTTGAAAACTTTATTTGTACATATGCATTATTTAAATTCCAATTTGAGTTTTATATAATGTGGTAAGAGTAAAAAACAAAGCTTATCCTTATTCTTTACTATCTAAAATAGGTGTTTATAACTTGTCTAGCTAGGTTCAAAATGTATGCAAGATTTTAGGAATATTTGATTAGTTACTCTTTACATATCAATTATTTAAACTAGTATTGGAGTATGAGTTTGTGTTACATGATTCAAAAAGATGGTTATTCTTTTTCCCATCTAATGGTTAATATTTATCCACTCACTGTGACCATTCCAACTCCAGTATTAGTATTATCATGTGTTGTGTAAATTATAAGGAAAATGAATACTAATCCCTTCTAATGTAATATAGATGTTTACCCCGAATATTCTACTGAGTCTCTAAAATGCATGATATGATATGTGAGGACTTTC
>NZ_BSPX01000279.1:0-701 GCF_030161255.1 Zoogloea oryzae | reverse complement strand
AATTTCAGATATAAATGTACATATGTCAAGTTGACAAGTCACAAAGTTCCCCATTTTACCTGTTGAGGTTATAACTAAGCAAATATGTATGTAAACATCTGCTTGCACTTGGAAGATCTATGAATTAGCTTCTCCTTTGATTCTTAAAACAAACTAACACACTAATTGTTGTTAGGAAAGTGCGTATGTACTAGCAAATTGAATAGAGCTCCAATATTCCATTTGAGATAAACCTCACTAAATACGTGGGTAAAGACCTTTTTGTGCATAGAAGAAAAATGATTAGCTTCCCTTTTGATTCGTACAACACAAACCAACACACAAATATGAGTTAGAATAGTATATATGTTAAGTTGACAAGTGGCAAAGTTCCCAATTTTACCCATAGGTAGTATAACTAAGCAAATATGTATGTAAACATCTGCTTGCACTTAGAAGAATTAAAGATTAGCTTCCTATTTGATTCTTAAAACACAAACTAACGCACACATTCTAGTTAGAAGAGTGCGTATGTTAAAATTAACAATATGAATAGTGTTCCAATAATCCATATGAGATAAACCTCCCTAAATAAGTGGATAAACACCTCATTGGACATAAATTAAAATATGATTAGCATCCCTTTTGATTCGTAAGACACAAACCAACATACGAATTTGAGATATAAATGTAAATATGTTGAGTTGACAAGTCACAAAGTT
>NZ_BSPX01000278.1:0-703 GCF_030161255.1 Zoogloea oryzae | reverse complement strand
GAACACCCCTCGGGTATCGTATGGACCTATCTGCCAACTGGAGTTGAATATGGGTAGGTTTGAGTTCTCCTAGACCTAGTCCTTCATAGATTGAGAAAGGTAAGACATTCACACTAGCTCCTAGATCTAGAAGGGCTCTATCCACTTTGTGATCTCCAATAATATAAGAAATGGTCGGGCTTCCAGGATCTCTAAGCTTGGGTGAGGTTAAGGCTTCAGTCAAGAATACCTTTTTATGAACATTAAGTATCCTTTTCCTAGTGCAAGCATCTTTTAAAAATTTAACATTAAGTCTCCATTGCCATTCTTAGGGTCTTCCACCTCTACAGCTCCATGTATAAAAACAGTTTTGACAATGTAAGGGCCACTCCAACGAGAACGTAATTTACCAGGAAATAGACGTAACTTGGAGTTAAACAACAATACTTTCTGATTGGGCTCAAATGTTTTACGAAGGATCGACTTATCATGAAAAACTTTTGTTCGTTCCTTGTAAATTTTAGAATTTTCATAGGCCTCCTGTCGAAGTTTATCTAGTTCAGAAAGTTGTAATTTTCTCTTGGACCCAGCTTGGTCCATGTCAAAGTTCAAGGCCCTAGTAGCCCAAAGAGCTTTATGCTCCAATTCTACAGGCAAGTGGCAAGCTTTCCCAAAGACATAATTTACCAGGAAATAGACGTAACTTGGAGTTAAACAACAATAC
>NZ_BSPX01000277.1:0-704 GCF_030161255.1 Zoogloea oryzae | reverse complement strand
CGCAGCTGGGACGCCGGCATCATCGCCAGCCCGGGCGCCATCACCGGCACCGTGCTCGAAGACACCAACAACGACAACGTCGGCGACACCCCGCTGGCGGGCGTCACCGTGGTGCTCAAGGACCCGGTCAGCGGCACCGTCATCTCCACCACCACCACTGACGCCAGCGGCAACTACAGCTTCAACGGCGTGCCCCCGGGCAACTACGTGGTGCAAGAGACCAACAAGCCGGGCTACACCGACGTGTCCGACAAGGACGGCGGCGACCTGAACAGCATCGCCGTCACCGTCACCCCGGGCGCCACCAACAGCGGCAACGACTTCGTCGACGAACGTCTGCCGGGCGCCATCAGCGGCACCGTGCGTGAAGACAACGACAACAACGACACCGGCGACACCCCGATTGCCGGCGTCACCGTCACCCTGGTGAACGCCACCACGGGCCTGGTCGTGGCCACCACCACCACCGACGTGAATGGCAACTACACCTTCACCGGCGTGCCGGCGGGCAGCTACAACGTCATCGAAACCAACAAGCCGGGTTACACCGATGTGGGCGACGTCGACGGCGGCAACCCCAACAGCATCGCCGTGACCCTCACCCCGGGTCAGTCCAGCACCGGCAACGACTTCGTTGACGAGCGTCCCGCCACCCTGGGCGACAAGGTGTGGCTCGACACCAACGCCAACGGCGTGCAGGACGC
>NZ_BSPX01000276.1:0-718 GCF_030161255.1 Zoogloea oryzae | reverse complement strand
CAGTACCTATCAGCCAAAGAGGAATCCTTCCAGTAGTATCGGCCATTTACCCCACTTCCCTCCACATTTTATCAAGCAGTCATGCTCGAGACATAAACAGTCATGGATAATTATGAAATGAGATCCTTCCGAATGCGATAAGATAATTTTTATTTATTTCTTTTTCTTAATTGAAGAAATAGTTAGAAAATAAAACAGCAAGTACAAAAATGAGTAATAATCCCCAGTAAAGACTTGTACGATTCAATTCAACACTTTGTTCGTTCGGATTTGATTGTGTCATATAGCTCTATAATTCGGATTAGGTTTATCGTTGGATGAACTGCATGGCTGATATTGAACCTAAAAAAAAAACGGTAGGTACAGCTAGTCCGTGAATAGCTAACCATCTCACTGTAAAAATGGGATAAGTTCGATCAATAGTCATTGGGGTCTCCTAAAAGGATCTATTAAATTCATCAAGTTGTGACAAAGAATCAAAACGGCCCGTTATTAATGGGATTCCTTGTCGGCTCTCTGTAAAATATTCATTTGGACGAGGACTTCCAAATACATCATAAGCTAAACCTGTGCTGACGAATAACCAACCCGCAATGAATAGGGAAGGTATAGTAATGCTATGAATGACCCAGTATCGAATACTGGTAATAATATCCGCAAAAGAGCGTTCTCCCGTGCTTCCAGACATGTTGAGCTCCACATATTCTTGTACAGTTAA
>NZ_BSPX01000275.1:401-720 GCF_030161255.1 Zoogloea oryzae | reverse complement strand
AACCCCCTAAGGTTCCGACTAAAAAGTAGAAAATATTTCTGATTATCGCAACGAAAGTAATGTAATGAGCCTCTCATGGAGGCTCATTACGTGATTTTCACTAGTCCCCGTGTTCCTCGAACGGGTCTCTTAGTTGTTGAGAGGGTTGCCCAAAAGCAGTATATAAGGCGTACCCGGTAAAACTTACAAGTAAACCAGATATAAAGATGGCGACGAGAGTTGCTGTTTCCATTATCATATAATCTCAAGACCACAATGGATCTATGATAAGATCATTGATTTATAATGGAATAGTATACAAAGTCAATAGATCTCAAAC
>NZ_BSPX01000275.1:0-353 GCF_030161255.1 Zoogloea oryzae | reverse complement strand
GATTTATGGCTACACAAACCGTTGAAGATAATTCTAAAGCTCGTCCAAAAAGCACTGGTGTAGGGAATTTATTAAAGCCATTGAATACAGAATATGGTAAAGTGGCTCCTGGATGGGGAACCACCCCTTTGATGGGTGTCGCGATGGCTCTCTTTGCAGTATTCCTATCAATTATTTTGGAAATTTATAACTCTTCTGTTTTACTAGATGGAATTTCAATGAATTAGGCCCATAAACAACAACGAAGTCCTGGCTTTTGAATCCAAAATTAATCCCTCAGGACTCGTATTTCTAGGCCATTTGGGTAGTTCGATCGTGGAATTCCTTTGTTTCGGTATTTCCGGAATATGAGT
>NZ_BSPX01000274.1:0-721 GCF_030161255.1 Zoogloea oryzae | reverse complement strand
ATCTATACGATTTAGAACTCCCTATATAAGGTAGTAAACATCTATTTCAACTCAAAAGGAATAAGGATTTACTTCCTTTATGATTCGTACAACACAAACTAATGAACAAATTTAAGTTTGAATATTTCAAATGTACAGATTAACAAACCAAAATGGATTTCACATCACACATACGTCATCAAACTCAATAGAATATTTGGTAAAACCTATTTGCACTTAGAAGAAATTAGGATTAACTTCCTTTTTCATTCGGACAACACAAACTAATACACATATTGAAGTTATTATAGTGCATATGTTAAGATTTATAATCAGAACTGTGTTTCATATTATCCATACAAGTTATAACTCCCTAGATAGGATATTAAACACCTATTTGCACTGAGAAGGGATAAGGAATAACTTCTTTCATGATTCGTCTAACAGAAACTAAGGAACAAATTTCATTTAGAAATGTACAAATGCTCAGATTTGCCAACAAAAATGTGTTCCACATCACCGATTGAAGTTCAAACTCAATGGTAATGTGGGGTATACCTATTTGCGCACAGAATGAAGATGTATTAACTTCCCATTTCATTTCATCCATACGAGTTACAACTCCCTATATAAGGTAGTAAACATCTATTTCAACTCAAAAGGAATAAGGATTTAATTCCTTTACGATTCGTACAACATCAACTAATGAACAAATTTAAGTTTGAATATTTCAAATGTACAG
>NZ_BSPX01000273.1:0-722 GCF_030161255.1 Zoogloea oryzae | reverse complement strand
CAGAGGACTGAAAATCCTCGTGTCACCAGTTCAAACCTGGTTCCTGGCAGGCTGCTATTATTAATTCTGAGATTAATAAGAGATAGAGATCTTCGTACTTCGTAGATATAAGAGTGGAAAGGTAAGAATATACAATAGACTTTTCAGAGGTATATTATAATATAATGCGGAGAATATTTATATATTGGTTTGAATATATACTTCGAAATCAAAATTTAGTATTTCAACGCCTCCTTTGTCACTTTCTAAAGCGTATCTAAGCAATGTGCGCGGTACAAAGTTCACGATAGAGAACTCCTACAGAACTCCCTTTTTTATTGTCCAGCTTATCTTAAATAAACAATAAACTATGTCTTCCAAATAGGAGAATAGCAATGAAGTCCTTTTATTGAGTTCGTTTCTTGTTTAACTCATCCCTAAATCCGATGACTCAGTTTGATCCAAACCGAACGGGAAAATATTATTTGAATATCCGTAGGATAGATTTTTCAGCGTTCAATGAGCATCTTGTATTTCATAGAAATTTGGGGCAATATAATCTTTACGTAAGGGCCATCCTCTCCAGCTTTCGGGCATCAAAATACGTTTCAGGCGTGGATGATTATCATAAGCGATTCCTAACATATCATAAGATTCTCGTTCTTGAAAATCCGCGCTTTTCCAAATCCAGAAAACAGACGGAATTTTAGGATTCCTCCTTGTGGCAAAAACTTTTATGCATA
>NZ_BSPX01000272.1:0-731 GCF_030161255.1 Zoogloea oryzae | reverse complement strand
GGAAATTACAAAGTTGATCTTAAGGTTCATTCTTGTAGTTATATCATGCCGATTATATGCAAATGTGAAATCCATGCTTCAAAAATATTAAAGATGACTCCAAATCAATTCTAATAGATGATATTAACATATCGATCAAATAAAAAATGAGTCTTGTTTGGGAAATTACAAAGTTGATCTTAAGGTTCATCTTTGTAGTAAAAACATGTCGATTATATGCAAATGTGAAATCCATGCTTCAAAAAAAATAAAGATAACTCCAAATCAATTTTAATAGATGATATTAACATGTTGATCAAATAATAAACGACTCTTGTTAAGGAAATTACAATATAGACCTTAAGGTTCCTTCTTGTTGTTAAAACATTTCGAAAATATGCAAATACGATATTCATGCGTCAAAAAAATTAATGATGACTTCAAATCAGTTCTAATAGATGAAACTAATCTATTGACCACATAAAAAATGATTCTAGTTATAGAAATACCAAAATTATCCTTAAGATTTCTTCTTATAGTAAAAACATGTTACAAATATGCAAATACGATATCCATGTCTCAAAAAAGTTATAGATGACTTCAAATAAGTTCTAAAATATGATACTAACCTATTGGGAAATAAAGAAACTGAGTCTTGTTTTGGAAATTACAAAGTTGATCATAAGGTTCATTATTGTAGTTATATCATTCCGATTATATGCAAATGTGAAATCCATGCTTCAAAAATATTA
>NZ_BSPX01000271.1:0-737 GCF_030161255.1 Zoogloea oryzae | reverse complement strand
TGACTCTCGATAGTTACATAAAAATCTCTAGAACATAAAAAAGCGGGATGTCCATGACGTGTACGTGTGGGATGAACCAAATCCTCGTTGAATTTTATTTTTCCTTTAGAAGGGGCTCGTACATGTTCTGCAGTACCCCCTGTGAATACTCCGCCGGTATGAAAAGTTCTTAATGTTAGTTGAGTACCCGGCTCCCCAATAGATTGGCCTGCTATAATACCGACAGCTTCTCCCAATTCGACCAGGTCCCCATGAGTGGGACTTCGACCATAACATAATCGACAGATCCAAGAGGTACTTCTACAAGTAAACGGGGTTCGAATCGATAGTAGTTGTGCTCGAGAGCTTAGTAATTTATTGGCAAGTCTAGCCCCAATATCTTGATTTCTAATGGCGATGCATCGCAAACCTATATATATATCGTCTGCTAATACACGACCAATTAATGTTTGGATAAAAATGCTTTCTGTCATCCCCCCATTTCTAGGACTTAAAGAAACGCCTCGAATGGTGCCACAGTCTGTTCTACGTACAACAATGTGTTGAACCACTTCAACAAGTCTGCGCGTGAGATACCCAGCATCTGATGTTCGTACAGCAGTATCTACAACCCCTTTACGGGCTCCATAACAAGAAATAATATATTCCGTTAAAGAGAGCCCTTCTCGTAAATTGCTTTGAATAGGTAAATCAATCATTTGTCCTTGAGGATCCGACATTAATCCTCTCATACCCAC
>NZ_BSPX01000270.1:415-738 GCF_030161255.1 Zoogloea oryzae | reverse complement strand
CTGGAGAAATTATTCGCTTTGTCAAGTTAAACTGAACGAGAATCTGGATTCTGGTGAAACACTGAATGAGAATCTTACCATGTATGCTTTCCTTCTTAAATTAAAAAATCCAACAGCACTGTTTCTCTCCTTTCTTCGAACAGATGAATTATATCCTGATTTATTGTTGGACGATGAAATGGATTTGAGTCTAGGAGACCCAAAGGAAATAGATATTATTATTCCACCAGATATTCCCGATTTGCTAACTCAAGGTATTTATTCTATTATACCAGCTCGTATGTCTAAAAACTGTAATAGACATTTTCTTATGTATCAAACTC
>NZ_BSPX01000270.1:0-377 GCF_030161255.1 Zoogloea oryzae | reverse complement strand
TCTAGCTATTTCGATAGTTCATAAGAATAAGTACCAAACTAATGAAGATTATTTTTTTGTTCCTGAAAAGATTTTATCTCCTAGACGTCGTAGAGAATTGAGAATTAGAACCTGTTTAAGTTTAAATTCTGGAAATATGAGTCTTGTAGACGGAAATTACGTATTGTTCAATGAGAACAACATAGGGAACTATACTCAATTTATGGACACGAATAACCGTCTTGATATAAATACTAAAAAATTAATGAACTTAAAATTGTATCTTTGGCCTAATTATCGATTAGAAGATTTAGGGTGTATGAATCGATATTGGTTTGATGCCAATAATGGCAGTCGTTTTAGTATGTTAAGGATACGTATGTATCCACGATTGAAAA
>NZ_BSPX01000269.1:0-740 GCF_030161255.1 Zoogloea oryzae | reverse complement strand
TAGCCCTTATTCGGATTATGAGCATATCCCTGCTGACCCGTTTCTTCTGCTTTATCTTAGTCGCCTCTAACTGATATAATATGTCTAACGCAACATTTTAAGTACCTCCAGTAATCATATGGCCCTGATAATGGGGCCTAAGACCTGCTACAAACTTCCGTGACATCTCCACCTCCTTTCCCATCATTGTATAAATAAACCTACCAAACTCATTAAACTTGGTATCTTACTAAATAACACATGTCACCCTGTATGAGTGCGTAGAAAAGATTACCGCATTGATTGGCATAGGCAATCGGAATGTATCTCTGGGAAAATCTCTACCTAAAAGTGGCCTGATAGGCACAATAATATGCATTTAAGAAAATGACCAAAGTGCAGAAATTCACAGAGCGACTGGAACGATGCATGCAGCAGAGAGGCCAAACGTAGTCCAATAGAGATGAATTTTAGACACAAGCTAGTTCACCGATCAAAGCTCACGCCTATAAAATATGGGATTTTTCCCATGTATGACGAAGCCGGAATGAATTTTGCAACATTTGGAAGTGCTCATTTATCAAATATCTTCAACAGAATATTTAGAGTTTTGTTTAGGAAGTAAATCATGATATATATTTATGTAAAATATTTTGTAAGATCTAAAAGATCTTTGGGTTCTCCTATAAAAGGAGCCCTTCACCATTGTAATCTTCATCTTGGAATTTGAATAAGTAATATAAGACTCTTAATAGCTTTTT
>NZ_BSPX01000268.1:0-740 GCF_030161255.1 Zoogloea oryzae | reverse complement strand
ACCGATCCGAGACGTTCTATAAAAGCAGCGTTCGGAAAAAGACTCAAAAACACACACACACATTGCAGAAGGATATACAAAACAATTAATCCTGCTTGATTATGTAATAGATTGAATGAAATGATTAGTACCTCTAAAGCCCACTTCTTCCCCATACGACCAGTGAAAGGGAAAATGTAAAAACAACCATTAAAGCAGCCCAAGCAAGACTTACTATATCCATGTAAATGATATCCCCTATCTTTATAAAATATGAAGAAATTCTTCCATTATTGATTAATAATAATAGGGGAATCCGGGACGAAGAGTCAAAAATAAATTCTGCCTAAACAATATTACGGAACCTAATCTAATGACGCTACCCATCACCAATTTCTGGGTTTTTGATCGTAAAATCGGACAATATTAAATCCAAAAAAGATCTAAAGTATTGAAATTATGAAGAAAGAATAAGTCAATTCGAGTTTTGTATCTATTAGGCGGCACCCGGATTTGAACTGGGGAAAAGGGGATTTGCAGTCCCCCGCCTTACCGCTCGGCCATGCCGCCAAAATCTGAAAAAATCACTGAAAAAGTCAAATGTTCCCCCTTTTTTCGTTTGTATTTTCAATAAGAGGATTCAAACTTCCCCCCCCCCCCCCCCCATTAACTCTTGCCTGTGAATTAATGTAATGAAAGGTTCGTGAATCTCCAACTTAGTTTACTTAATGGCATAAGTAAATTGAAAAGTAAATTGATAC
>NZ_BSPX01000266.1:0-745 GCF_030161255.1 Zoogloea oryzae | reverse complement strand
TCGCCCAACTGGTCGGCGGCGTCGAGCCGGGCCAGCGCGGCGGCCCGGTCGCCCCGCAGCAGTGCCAGCCTTGCGGATGTCACGGCAAACCGGGCGCACGAGCCCAGTGGGCAGGTCTCGGCCACCACCTCGGCGCGGCCGCCCATCACCTCGGCGCGGCCGCCCATCACCTCGGCGACGGCCTGCAAATCGCCCCGCTCGTAAAGGATCTCGGCCAGATAGCCGACGGGCAGCGCGGCCACCGCCGACAGGGGGCCGGATTCGGCCACCGCCCGGGCCAGGGCTTCCCGCAACAACGCCGCCGCCTCGCCCAGCCGACCGGCAATGCCGTGGCCCAGCCCGGACATGCTGAGCCGATACACCATGCCGAAGAGCGGGCAGCCGCCCGCCTCGAAGGGCGCCGAGCGGGCCGCCAGATCGGTCGCCTCGTCGAAGCGCGACGCGGTGTGCAGCCCGAACAGGATCACGCTGCGAGCCATCTGGGCGACCCACGAATCGGCCTGCGGGGTTTCGTCCAGCGCCTGCCGGCCAAAGGCCATCGCCGCCTCGCTCTCATCCGAGAGGCCGGCGATCAGGCCCTTCACCGCGGCCAGCTCGCCTGGCTCGGCCTGGGCCGGCAGGCGTCCGCTGGCCACGTCGGCCTCGATGCCGCTGAGAGTGTCGCGGGCCTCGCCCAGATGCAGCCCGAAGGCCAGCGCCCAGGCGTGGGCGAGGCGCAGGCGCAGGCTGCCGGCCACCAGCGCCG
>NZ_BSPX01000265.1:0-755 GCF_030161255.1 Zoogloea oryzae | reverse complement strand
CCTATATTCTGAACCATATTGTATGGTTGGTCTAATTGTTGTCCTATAAAACTTCCCCTTAAGTCTAAGAGGGATACGTCGATCGCATACACTTTTCTATTTAAGCCACCCCGCCTGGATTCTATGTTTTATATCAACATCAATCACACATTCTTTGTGAATAATAGAACCTAAATACCGAAACCACTCACTTTTGTGGATTTCATAGCCCTCAAACTTAACTATTTTATCCTCCATCTTTTTTGAGTTACTAAAATTGCACTTCACATATTCTGTTTTATTTTGTTGAATATCAAAAGAATATTCTAGAATACTCTAGAATAAATATGGATTATAAGGTTGATCAATATAAGAATAATCTAGAATAGTTTAGTTAATAGTTTAGAAGTATCATGAAACATGTAGAATTCTAGATACTTCCATATCTAGAATATTCCTATGTAACTTATATATATGTACACTCCATATTGGAGAAAGATGAATAAGAATAACACTTGTTCTTTTTCCAACAACTTTTTCTCCAAATTCTTCTCTGATTACATGGTATCAGAGCTTCAGAAAATTCAGATCCTTCTCCAAAACTTCAGAAAATTCAGATCCTTCTCCAAAACTTCAGAAAATTCAGATCCTTCTCCAAAAATTCAGAAAATTCAGATCCTTCTCCAAAAAATTTCAGAAAATTCAGATCCTTCTCCAAAAATTCAGAAAATTCAAATCCTTCTCCAAAATTCTGATTACATAGCACCAAAACATGT
>NZ_BSPX01000264.1:0-759 GCF_030161255.1 Zoogloea oryzae | reverse complement strand
ATTTTCAACCAATTATGCGCTTCAATATAATTACCTGGAGTAAGCGCTATAGCTTGCTTCCAATACTCGGCAGCTTGATCGAACCAAGCCTCAGCAATTTCAGAATCTCCCTGTCGAATGGCCTGTTCTCCTCGGGCGGAATAGGTGGGTCAATTCCTTTCCTTAGAACCGTACTTGAGAGTTTCCTAACTCATACGGCTCAGCAGTCAATTCTGTTTGGTGTCCCATCGTCATCGACTCTAAAAAAAAGGATTTGTCGTAAATTTTGCCTATTTTTTATTGGGTTAATCAGAGGATATTAATTGCATTTACATAAGTTTAAAACTTGAATTTTGATTCAATTAATCAATTCATGATAAGTTTTATCTTTTCTCCCACCTTCAGAAGAATGAAGTGCAGGCATATCTCACTATCTTTACTATTTTCTGAAAGGTAACTATCTCGATTTCATATAAAAATGAATATAGAATCTTTGAAAAAAACTTTCTTCCATACGAAAGAAAAGGCTTTCTATCTTTGGGATCTGATGCTACACCGCTGCTCAATATCTTAGTGGATCGACTCTATTACATAAGTGGATTCCTAATTGTGATCTCATAGTATGAGATTCCAATAAGCAGTTATTCTTGTATCAGCCCCAAAACTCGCGAATGGATCTTGACGGTGCTTCTTCTCTATCAATTAGATCGTTTATCCATAGAATTTAAGTATGATAGGCATATCGATTTTTTCATAGTTCATCTTCTATGAAGTTTCTTT
>NZ_BSPX01000263.1:0-760 GCF_030161255.1 Zoogloea oryzae | reverse complement strand
ATTTGCTTTGATAGCTATTTTCTTTTATATTATCCGGAAAAGTAGACTACATATATAAGTCTAAGAAAATCTATTTTCACTCTTCTTCTCTTTACACTAGAAATGGAGGAGGACCGATTTGACAAACCTATGATAACTCTTCTTTTCGAACCTTTTTTAGAATTTTTATTTTTTTTTTATGATTTTTTTTACTTTAGAACATATATTTACTCACATATCTTTTTCAATCATTTCAATTGTAATTACGATTTATTTGATAACTTTATTAACCCGCGAAATAGGAGGACTAGCTAATTCGTCAGAAAAGGGCATGTTAGTTACTTTTTTCTGTATAACAGGATTATTAGTTACTCGTTGGATTTTTTCCGGGCATTTACCCTTAAGTGATTTATATGAATCATTAATGTTCCTTTCATGGAGTTTATCTATTATTCATAGGATCCCTTATTTTAGGAACCATAAAAATACTTTAAGCGCAATAACCACACCAAGTGTTATTTTTACCCAGGGCTTTGCCACTTCAGGTCTTTTAACTGAAATGCACCAATCCGCAATATTAGTACCTGCTCTGCAATCCCAGTGGTTAATGATGCACGTAAGTATGATGATCTTGAGCTATGCAGCTCTTCTATGCGGCTCCTTATTATCGATAGCTCTTCTAGTCATTACATTTAGAGAAAATAGACAAACGTTTCCTAAGATCCAATTTGTGAATCAAAGAATAAATTTTTTACAAAAAACTTATTGTCTTTCATTTAGA
>NZ_BSPX01000262.1:0-760 GCF_030161255.1 Zoogloea oryzae | reverse complement strand
GTGCTCTGTGAATTTCTGCACTTTTATCTTTTTCTTGCAGGTTCGTTTTAAAAGTCATACGAGCTTCATACTTAAAGGAAATTAGCCACTTTCCATGCTCATGGTCTCATATACCTGTATATCAAAAATACTAGAAGAAATCTCATTAGCAACTGGGTGAGAAGAGCAAAAATACAATTTATAGGTACTTAAATATGTCACATAAATGTGCTTATCAGTCACCATGGTATGGCGCATGACACATGCATAAAACGATATATTGGTGAGATGTCTTAAAGTTTTGGTGATAAATTGTGAAGCTATTCGATATTTTAACGGTATAATTGACGAATAGCTCCATATATTGATAGGAAATTGATAAAATCTTCAATATTGGGGAGATATAGTGGCGGTACTTCGATATATTAACAACAAATATTATTCATTTACGATATATTCTAAAGTTATATTGAAATTAATGATAAATTGTGAAGCTATCGAATATTTTAATGGTATAATTGACGAATAGTTCCATATATTGACAAGGTGCGTGCCTTGGTCAGTGAACAAGCTTGTGTCCAAAGATCTCCTCCAACGGACTACGTTTGATCGCTCTGCTCCATACATCTTTCCAGTCGCTCTGTGAATTTCTGCACTTTGATCTTTTTCTTGCAGGTTCGTTTTAAAAGTCATACGAGCTTCATACTTGAAGGAAATTAGCCACTTTTCATGCTCATGGTCTCATATACCTGTATGTCAAAAATACTAGAAGAATTCTCAT
>NZ_BSPX01000261.1:0-761 GCF_030161255.1 Zoogloea oryzae | reverse complement strand
TTCGTTGGTATAAACCCAACTCTTATAGAGTTCTTCAGGGGAGCACTTTTCTATTGGTCGAAAAATATTTTTTTTTTCTAACATTCGGAAAAATATTGCCAAACTGGGTAGATATGTAAAAGATATTCTGTGTTTTCCATCACTTTCACACGGATAAAAAAAATATTGTGAAATTCTACTTTTGAGAGGCTTTTCAAATAGCGTAGTTTGAATATATCGTAATGGATGATTCCATCGTTGCTCGTCGAAAATAAGAGTTCTCAGAGGTTGTACTAATTGGTCCTCCTCGATTTCTTCTTCTAATAAAATTGTATTTTCTGGGTCCCTGTCAAGTATTTCTTTTTTATTTGCTTTTTTTTCGGCCATTTCTTTCTTTTTCTGTTTTGCTTTCTGAATTTCATCTTCGTTCATTTCGTCCATTTTGGCTTGTAAATTTTCCCTTTTTTCTTTTTCCTCTGCTTCTCGTTCTTGCTCGTTTATTGTGTTCAATGTGTTAATGAATATAGGAAATGGTAGTCTTCCTAAAGAAAATAAAAAGGTAATAAAAACAAGGATTGTAAAACCCCGAATTACATATTCTTTAATTTCTGCTACCCTATACTTAGTGGTCGAAATCTTTAACTTCTCTTGTAGGAAAATCAAATTAGAATCCATTGATTTAAGGACTACAATCTGCCCAATTATCCAACCGCAAGAATGACCTATAATAAAAAGAATTTGATTATTGGATCTAAAGAGATAACTATGAAAGACTCTTAAAA
>NZ_BSPX01000260.1:0-763 GCF_030161255.1 Zoogloea oryzae | reverse complement strand
CTGTTCCATAACAGGATTATTTTCTGACTCTTCCTGAATTTCAGCTTCAGGACGAGCAATTTGTGAGGTTTCTGTACCTTTCCTAGACTTTCCCATTGACTACTAAGGGGATGCCTTTCGTCCGTGCGGCGCTTATGTAATTCTAAGCTTTAGCCTTCGTGTTTCGATGCATTCATGTTTGAAAGCATTAATGGGACAGTAAGAATAACATTCGTATGCTTGAAAACTAAGCTTTGATTGCTTAAACAACTGTTTACAAGATTTGTTATCCTTTTCTGGTAGAGAGGCCTTTCCTCCCTAAGATAGCTGCTAAGTTTTTGCCCTCTTCCAGAAAGGAAACATGAAAAAAAAGACGAAGCGTACAAAGACATTCCCTTAGTTCCGCTTCGTATAAAATTACAGAAAAAATATGATAATTCCTAAAAACATGTGAGGAATATCATATCCAAAAACGGGCTCCAACGGAGTCCGAAAATATTTGAGCCATTTTAACTCTATGGCGTCACACGTCCCCACCGCTACTTCAGAGACGTCCTCGTCGACTTCTATAACCCTGACTTCGCCTTTTTCTTCCACTCAGCTTTCATTTTCTTCTTCCAATCTTGTAAAATTGGATCATCTTGATGCTCCCAACTTGCTTCAGAATCTTGTAGGTTCTTCCACTTGATGAAATACTCGTAGACCTCTGCTTTTGTTTATGGATTGACACGGACCACTTTCTCTGCAAGGATTGCTTCTGGGGTTTTGTTTAAACGTTCAGTCC
>NZ_BSPX01000259.1:0-763 GCF_030161255.1 Zoogloea oryzae | reverse complement strand
ATGAGTTAAAATTCATTATGGTGATATGGAACAAGATTCGAGTTGAAAATCTTAAGTTATTGACCATTCTTACTTTAATTTGTGAGTTAGTTTGTGTCCAAAGAGTGAAAAAAGAAGCTATTCGATATTCCTTTTCAATGCAAGTAGCTGCTAAATACATATCTATTTGAGTTTTATTTCGTATAGGTAATAAATAACAGTTTTGGATTTGTTAATCTTAATTTATGTACCATCCTAACTCTAATTTGTGAGTTGCTATGTGTTTGTAAGAATCAAAATAGAAGCTAATTCATATTCCTTCTGAATAGAAATAGGTGTTAACAACTTATCAATTTAAGTTATAACTTGGAAGGGTATTATGGAACACATTTGGTTTTGGTAATTTTTACTAATGCACTATTATAATTTTAAGTAGTAAGTTTGTTTTTGTTGTAAGAATCAAATGAGGTACTAATCCATATTCAATCTAAATTCTATTAAGTGTTTACGTAATTATCTATTTGAGTTGTAACTCGTGTGGGTGATATTGAACACTTTTGGATTTGTTAATCGTAAGTTACATACAATTCTAACTCTAATTTGTGAATTGGTTTGTGTAAAAATATTAAAGGAGACGCCAATACAAATTCCTTCTGAATGCAATTAGGGGTTAACAAACTTATCTACATGAGTTAAAATTCATTATGGTGATATGGAACAAGATTCGAGTTGAAAATCTTAAGTTATTGACCATTCTAACTTTAATTTGTGAGTTAGTTTGTGT
>NZ_BSPX01000258.1:0-765 GCF_030161255.1 Zoogloea oryzae | reverse complement strand
TAAGAATCGTCACCTCTTGGAAGTCGTCTGTGCCTCTTTATTTGAAGCACATATGCCTCATCACTTTTGGGGGGAGGCTTTATGCTCTGCAACTTACCTCATAAACAGAACACCATCCAACACCCTTCAGTATCAAACTCCACTACATACTCTAAATACTCTCCTCACTAAACCATCTACACCCAATCTTGAACCACGAGTTTTTGGTAGCATAGCGTATGTTCAAGTATACCCACATCAGCGTGGCAAACTTGAACCATGTGCACTACGTTGCATTTTTGTAGGCTATTCTGACACTCAGAAGGGCTACAAGTGCTTTCATCCTCCTACTCAGGCTATGCATGTGACAGCTGATGTAACTTTCCAAGAAACTGAGTATTATTACTCAGGGGGAGTTCCTGAGCATCCACTGCAGGGGGAGAGTTCTATATTCGCAGAAGATACTCAGATAATACAAAGTCAACAACAAAGTGTGATGGAGCAGTGTACTCAACAACCTACAGAAATACCAGAAGTTCATGAGTTAGAAGCAGCAGATGCTCCAAATGATGACTCAGATAATACAACCCCTACTCAAGTACCATCATCTCTCATCCAATCAGCTCCTGAGGCATCCTTACAGGTAATTGAACATTCAAACTCTAGTTCAAGCACATCACCAGAGTTAAATCATACTGAAAATACAACTTATCAGTTACCCCATCGTACAACTAGGAGGTACTCCTAAACAACAGTACGAACCGGAGCCTAAGGCAAAAGTCAAGT
>NZ_BSPX01000257.1:0-770 GCF_030161255.1 Zoogloea oryzae | reverse complement strand
TGGGCGATGTCGATGTCCAATATGTCTGGCGGTTCCTGCGCAGCCACAAGATTGACCTGGTGGCTCGCAAGTCCTGGTGCGAGAGCAACGACCCGAACTTTACGGCCAAAGCCGCCGATGTTGTCGGCCTCTATGTCGCGCCGCCGGCGAAGGCCATTGTGCTGTGCGTGGACGAGAAGCCCTCGATCCAGGCTTTGGAGCGAGCGCAGGGTTATCTGAAGTTGCCCAATGGCCGCGCCTTGACCGGCCAAAGCCACGATTACAAGCGGCATGGCACCACAACATTGTTTGCGGCGCTCGAAGTCGCCACCGGAAAGATCATCGCGACCCATTCAAAACGCCGGCGCCGCGTCGAGTTTCTCGATTTCATGAACAGCGTCACCGCGACTTTTCCGAACCGCAAGCTTCACGTCATCCTCGACAACCTCAACACCCATAAAAAGAACGAGGACTGGCTCAAGGCCCACCCCAACGTGCAATTTCATTTCACGCCGACAAGTGCGTCATGGCTCAATCAGGTCGAAGTATGGTTTTCCATCTTGCAGGGGCAGTCGCTCAGCGGCACCTCCTTCACGAGCCTCAAGCAGCTTCAGGAACACATCGATGCCTACGTCAACGCATACAACGACAGAGCCGAGCCCTTCGTCTGGACCAAGAAAAAGGTCCGTCAACGCCGTTGCCGCCGTATCACTCAGCTCTGATTCCGGGTACTAGCCTCTCAGGGGCAGCTGCCCTGGCTGCGGCGCGGAATAATGCTGTGCGCCGGAGAG
>NZ_BSPX01000256.1:0-772 GCF_030161255.1 Zoogloea oryzae | reverse complement strand
ATTAATTGAGATATTTGTTTGCAATTTGTCAAATTCAAATTTATTAGTAATATTTTATTTTTATGTTTAGAGGTCTACTAAAGTAGTTTAATATTCAATAACTTTAAGATAGATCTCGTTGTGCTAGCGTGTGCGAGGTCCTAAGATCATTAGAAGTAAGGACTACTGAGGTTCACTTTTTAGCTCAGGCCTATCGGAGAGTTGAGTTGATGAATCTTAGTCATTTATCACCAAGTTATACCCTGAATGCCTTAGTCGGATTTAGGGGTTTGAGACAACATCGTTTGTGTCTTAGCATGAACAAACGATGGATGATAAAACTAGGGCGAAACATTAAGTTTTCTAAAACTTTGAATTGAAGGGTCGATTCCGACGCCTTAGTGTTCTTATTTCATTTTTTTGATCAATTAGTTAGTTTAGCTTTTCCAATTATATCAAAAACCGAAACCCTTTTCCTTTAAGATTAGTATTTAATTTGAAGTTTAATCTTCCCGTAGTTCGACCCTGCCTCTACACTACAACGGGAAACCGTTTATTTTTGCGGGTATTTCCTAGTATGTATTTTTCGTGTTATCAAAATGGCGTCGCTGCCGGGGAGATTTTAATTACTAATTATTTACTAAATTTAGTCTCATAGGTAATATTTGTGTCAAGCATTATTAATTTAGGCTAGGTATTAGTTTAGGTTAGTATATTTTTACTAATTTAGTTATTAATTGAGATATTAGTTTACAATTTTTCAAATTCCAATTTATTAGTAATAATTTATATC
>NZ_BSPX01000255.1:425-772 GCF_030161255.1 Zoogloea oryzae | reverse complement strand
TAAAAAAGAGACTAATCTTAGTAAAAGTGGAATTTCCAAAATTACAGCAAATCCCTCGGATATAATTTGAGAACCAAAAGAATTTTTATGCCCAAGAAATGGATTTTGTTTCGAATGATTAGCCAAAAAAGTAAAATGATTTTGGTGATAAGTTCGAGTAATTAAACGTTTCACAAGTAGTGAACTAAATTTCCTATCATTACCAAAATTTTCCATGGGTTCGTAAATAACCGACTTAGTTAATTCATGATCATGAGCAAGTGCATAAATATACTCTTGAAAAAGAAGAGGAAATAGGAAGTCTTGTTGTCGAAATGTTTTTATTTCTAAAAATCTTTGTAATTCTT
>NZ_BSPX01000255.1:0-399 GCF_030161255.1 Zoogloea oryzae | reverse complement strand
TCCATTAGAAAAGATAAGATATTTGAACCAAAGGTGGGGGTTTCTTGGGTTATCAAATGATACATAGTGCGATACAGTCAAAACAAAGGTATATAGTAAAAAAAATACCTCGTAGACAGGGAAGTTTCTCAACGGATTCTCAGTTTTCCATCCCTTTTTTTAAAGTTACTTAGATGGTTCGAAATCCTTTATTTTTGCAACCCGATCGCTCTTTTGACTTTGGAATAACTAATCTTTATCAATATACTGTTTCTTCTACACATTCGTCTCTATAGAAATAGAGTTAATAGTTAGGATTCATAAAAAAAAAAGGATAATGTAATTATTTACAAGATACCTTTTTCCCGCATCAGGTACTAATTTATTTTTAACATCTAATTAGATCGGGTAATTATTCGA
>NZ_BSPX01000254.1:0-774 GCF_030161255.1 Zoogloea oryzae | reverse complement strand
CCGCTGGCGTCGCGGCTGGCCAGCACGCCGCGGCCGTGCCACAGGCTGCCTTCGGCCTGCTGCAGGCGCAGCCCGCCGTCGGTGGCACGGGCGACGAGGCCATCCACCAGCCGCGCCGGCGCCTTGGCGACCAGCAGCGCGAGGGCGAAGGCGAGGAAGAACAGCAGCTTGCGGCGCATGGCGGGACTGGAATCAGTTGCTACCTGCCACCAGCACCAGATCGACGCTGGCGGTGGTGCCCTGCTGCTGGAGTTCCATCCGCGCCACGCGCAGGCCCTGGTCTTTCTGGAGGGCGGCGAGCCAGGCGACGAGCTCGTCGAAGCCGGCCTGGCCTTTGACCTGCAGGCCGTCGCCCATGGTCTGGATGGCGAGGCCGAGGCCGCGGGTCTTGGCCGAGGCCTGCACCATCTCGAGCAGGGCCGGGCCGGTGGGGCGCTGGGGCACGGGCTGGGCGCGCAGGCGGGCGATCTCGGTGGCGGATTCCTGCACCTGCTCCAGCTGGGCTTCGGCGCGGGGCAGGCTGCGGCCCAGGCGGATGCGCTCGCTGCGGCTCCAGTCCAGCAAATTGACGACGAGCGCCACGCCGATAACGGTGGCGGCGGCGATCAGCAGGGTGCGCTCCCGCGGGTTGCGGGCCTGCCAGGCGTTGGCGAGGCGGGTGATCGGGCAGCTGGCGGCCTGGGCGAGGGGCGTGGGGGCGCTCATTGCAGGTTCTCCCGGCGCAGCAGCAGGTGGGGCGTGGCGCCGTCGGCGCGCAGGTTGGCGAGCAGGCCG
>NZ_BSPX01000253.1:0-774 GCF_030161255.1 Zoogloea oryzae | reverse complement strand
CCGGCAGGTCGGCATCGGTCGCGGTGACCGTGAGCACCGCGGTGGTGTTCTCGGCGACGCTGGCGGTGGCGCTGCTGGTGATCGCGGGGGTGTTGTCGTTCACCGGCGTCACCGTGACGGCGATGGCCTGGGTGCTGGTCAGCGCGCCGTCGGAAACCTGCACGGCGACGTCATAGACGTTGTTGCCGCCACTGTCGGTGGGCGCTTCGTAGTCGGGTGCGGTGACGAAGCTCAGGGCGCCGGTGCTGCTGTTGATCGAGAACTTCGCGGCGTCGGCGCCACCGACGATGCTGTAGCTCAGCGTCTGGGCTGGCAGGTCGGCGTCGGTCGCAGTGACCGTCATCACGGCCGTGGTGTTCTCGGCGACGCTGGCGGTGGCGCTGCTGGTGATCGCCGGGGTGTTGTCGTTCACCGGCGTCACCGTGACGGCGATCGCCTGGGTGCTGGTCAGCGTGCCATCGGAAACCTGGACGGTGACGTCGTAGACGTTGTTCGCGCCGGCGTCGGTGGGCGATTCGTAATCGGGCGCGGTGACGAAGCTCAACGCGCCGGTGCTGCTGTTGATCGAGAACTTGGCGGCGTCGGCGCCACCGACAATCGAATAGCTGAGGGTCTGGGCCGGCAGGTCGGCGTCCGTCGCGGTGACCGTGAGCACCGCGGTGGTGTTCTCGGCGACACTGGCCGCGGCGCCGCTGGTGATCGTCGGGGTGTTGTCGTTAACCGGCGTTACCGTGACGGCGATGGCCTGGGTGCTGGTCAGCGTGCCATCGGAAA
>NZ_BSPX01000252.1:0-782 GCF_030161255.1 Zoogloea oryzae | reverse complement strand
GCCTTGTCCGGGTCGAGGCCCAGGTTGAACTGGTCGTCCCAGCGGAACTCGTAGCGGGCTTTACTCAGCGCGTTGTCGCGGATCTGCGCGCCCGGGTGGCCCTTGGCGAGGTCGGCGGCGTGGGCGGCCAGCTTGTAGGTGATGATGCCTTCCTTCACGTCGTTCTTGTCCGGCAGGCCCAGGTGCTCCTTGGGGGTGACGTAGCAGAGCATCGCGGTGCCGTACCAGCCGATCATCGCGGCGCCGATGCCGCTGGTGATGTGGTCGTAGCCGGGGGCGATGTCGGTGGTGAGCGGGCCGAGGGTGTAGAACGGGGCTTCCTTGCAGTGCTTCAACTGCAGGTCCATGTTCTCCTTGATCATGTGCATCGGCACATGGCCCGGGCCTTCGATGATGGTCTGCACGTCGTGCTTCCAGGCGATGTCGGTGAGCTCGCCGAGGGTTTCGAGCTCGCCCAGCTGCGCGTCGTCGTTGGCGTCGTAGATCGAGCCCGGGCGCAGGCCGTCGCCGAGGCTGAAGGCCACGTCGTAGGCCTTCATGATTTCGCAGATGTCCTCGAAGTGGGTGTAGAGGAAGCTCTCCTTGTGGTGCGCCAGACACCACTTGGCCATGATCGAGCCGCCGCGGCTGACGATGCCGGTCATCCGGTTGGCGGTCATGGGGATGTAGCGCAGCAGCACGCCGGCGTGGATGGTGAAGTAGTCGACGCCCTGCTCAGCCTGCTCGATGAGCGTGTCGCGGAAGATCTCCCAGGTGAGCTCCTCGGCCTTGCCGTTCACCTT
>NZ_BSPX01000251.1:0-792 GCF_030161255.1 Zoogloea oryzae | reverse complement strand
AGGCCCTCGCCACGCGCCTGCTGGGCGCCGGCAACGGGGCGGTGGGCAGCGCGATCCTCGCCGGGCTGGCGGTGGACCCGGCCCGCCCGGGGGATGGCGCCAAGCCCGCCGACGCCAACCTGCTGCGACGCGTCATTGCCTTCACGGCGATGAGCGCCGAGTTCCAGACCTGCTGACGAAAGGCCCGCCATGACGACTCGCCGAGACTTTCTCAAGGCCTGCGCCGCCGCCGGTGCCTTCGCGCCCGCCGCCGGCCTGGGCCGCCTCGCCTTTGCCGCCGAGGGTGCCCCGACGCCGCTGCTGGTGGTGGTCTTCCAGCGCGGCGGCTGCGACGGGCTCAACCTCGTCGCCCCCGTCAACGACAAGCCCTACATCGACGCCCGCACGCCCGACCTGCGCGTGCTCGACAGCGGCGAGCGGCCCGGGCTGGCGCTCGCCAACGGCCTAGGCAACGGGCTGGATTTCCGCCTGCACCCGGAGGCCAGGCCGCTTTTCGAGCTGTATGAAGCCGGCCGGCTGGCGGTGCTCCACGCCTGCGGGCTGATGAACGGCACCCGTAGCCACTTCGAGGCCCAGGACCTGATCGAGCGCGGGGTGGTGAATCTCGCCGACTACGCCCGCACCGATACCGGCTGGCTGACCCGCTATCTCGCCACCCTCGGCGAGCGCAGCGGCGACGAGCGGCGCATCGCCGCGGTGTCGGCCAACGCCGGCATGTCGGCCGCGCTGCTGCGCGACGACGACGCGCTGGCGCTGCCCGATCTCTCCGGCGGCGTGCCGCTGGCCGGGGGC
>NZ_BSPX01000250.1:0-793 GCF_030161255.1 Zoogloea oryzae | reverse complement strand
TTTTTTTCTATTGGACAAATCACTCCCAGAAGGAATCCTATACTTCATTAGATATTTATTATTATTATAAGTTTTTTGAATCAAGAATCTACAAAATATAAGGAATCAGGGTAAGGGGAGAAAGTTTCTTCGAATATAAGCATATCATTTCATTATGTTGACAATTCCAAAAAAAAAGTTCATACTATGCTCATAATCTTATGGTGATCGGGTGGGTATGCCCCCATCGTCTAGTGGTTTAGGACATCTCTCTTTCAAGGAGGCAGCGGGGATTCGACTTCCCCTGGGGGTAGGGTACTACGACAGAAAGTTGATCATGGATTACCCATAAGAATTTGTTCTTCCTGGGTCGATGCCCGAGTGGTTAATGGGGACGGACTGTAAATTCGTTGGCAACATGTCTACGCTGGTTCAAATCCAGCTCGGCCCAAAAAATTACCGATCCATTCGTAAGATGAGTTAAAAAATTTGGCCTCCAACAACAACTTCTACGTAGGAATAAATAAATATTTCTTTATCCCAATGTAGAAGTTGTTGTTCCCACATATGCCTATTTTTGAGGATCTATATTTATTTCAGGGTCTTTAAATGTCCGTCGAATAGCAAAAAAAGGGGGCTTACATTACTACTAATCCGTGTCGTTCTCACAAAAGCCCATATCTATTGTGGATAATAGTAGGGTGTATCTGCTACAATTATAACTGCGATCAAATAGAAATGCGATGACAAAGTTGAATATATATGATGTCCGTCTTATTGACCCGGGATTGTAGTTCAATTGGTCAGAGCACCG
>NZ_BSPX01000249.1:0-795 GCF_030161255.1 Zoogloea oryzae | reverse complement strand
TATTTTTTTATGTTTTTTTCTTAGTCAAGGTATATGCATGAGAGAAAGTCTACAAGCTCATTTAATATACTTGAGATATCCTACTATAAACGGGTTTTTTCAGTATTTAGAATACTTCAGGAGCTAATGATACTATTTTCGTAAATTTCAATTGTCTCAATTCGTAAGCGATCACACCAAAGACCCGACTTCCTTTTGGATTTCCTGCTTGATCAATCACAACTGCGGCATTGTCATCGTATTGGATTATCATACCATTGTCACGTTTAAGTTCTTTACGTGTACGTACAATTACAGCCCTGATTATTTCTGATCTTTGTAGAGGCATATGCGGCACTGCTTCTTTGACTACAGCTACAATAACATCACCGATATGAGCATATCGGCGATTACTCGCTCCTAGGATTCGAATACACATTAATTTTTTGGCCCCGCTGTTGTCCGCAACATTTAAATAGGTTTGAGGTTGAATCATATCCTTTTTGTTTTTTGATCTTTGTTTTCAATGGAAAAAGGGTAGAAGGAAAACAAATATTTTTTGTCCAGAAAGTAAAAACCTGCGCCTGTTTTTTTCATCATAAGGATTCCATTCCTTTCGTCCGGTCTCACATTCCTCTAATAAATTGTGTTCGTATAGGCATTTTGGATGCTGCTATTGAAAAGGCTTCTCGAGCTACAATTTCCGAGACTCCACCCATTTCATAAAGTATTCGACCCGGTTTAACAACAGATACCCAAAATTCCGGTGATCCTTTCCCCGAACCCATACGTGTTTCCGTAGGTCTTACTGTAACA
>NZ_BSPX01000248.1:0-795 GCF_030161255.1 Zoogloea oryzae | reverse complement strand
CAAATGCTAAGATTAAAAAACCAAAAATGTTACATATTCTCGTACGAGTTACAACGCACTAAATTTATGAGTTATTACCTTTACACACTCGAATCTAAATGGATTAGAATCCCCTTTGATATGTATATCACACTATAATACTCAGTTTGGATTAGAGAAGTGCATATGTCAAGATTATCAAATTATAAAATGTTCTTTATCAGTCACATGAGTCACGAATTAGTGGATAATAGGTTAACACCTATTTGTACTCAGATGGAATAAAGAGTACCTTATTTTTGATTCCTAGGACAAAAACTTACACTCAAACTAGAGTTAGAATAGTGCCTTTGTTAAGATAAACCAATCAAAAAGCCCTTGTATCACCCATACAAGATACAACTCACTAATTAAGTAACTGAAGACCCATTTGCACTCTAAAGGAATGGATATTAGGTAACCATTACATTCAAACTATACAAGATAACGAACTTCGTGGAGTTAGAATACAGCAAATGCTAAGATTAAAAAACCAAAAGTGGTTACATATTCTCGTACGTGTTACAACGCACTAAATTTATGAGTTATTACCTTTACACTCTCGAATCTTAATGGATTACAATCCCCTTTGATATGTATATCACACTATAATACTCAGTTTGGATTAGAGAAGTGCATATGTCAAGATTATCAAATTATAAAATGTTCTTTATCAGTCACATGAGTCACGAATTAGTGGATAATAGGTTAACTCCTATTTGTACTCAGATGGAATAAAGAGTACCTAATTTTTGATTCCTAGGACAAAAACTTACA
>NZ_BSPX01000247.1:0-802 GCF_030161255.1 Zoogloea oryzae | reverse complement strand
ATACGGCCCGAAATATAGCTTCCAGGCCATACAGTATTTACTCAAACAAATTACTATGCAGTTTTTGCACCACCTGCTCGGCATCTTCGCCGGGCACCAGGAAGCACAGGTTATGGCTGGATGCGCCATAACAAATCATGCGAATGTTGAACGGTTCCAGTACGCCGAATACCTCTTTGCCAACGCCGCAGGCTTTTGACAGGTCATTGCCAATCAACGCGACCAGCGCCAGACCTTCTTCCACCTCCACCCGACACAGTGCGGAAAGCTCCATCAGCAGAGATTGCGTCAGCAACGTATCGCCAGTGGAGGTTGAACCGGTGGTATCAAGGGTTAATGCCACGCTCACTTCTGACGTGGTGATTAAGTCTACCGAAATATTATGCCGCGCGAGGATGCCGAAAACTTCCGCGAGGAAATCGCGAGAATGCAGTATATTCAGGCTGTGCAAAGTGAGCAGAGTCTGATTGCGACGAAGCGCCAGAGCGCGGAACAGCGGCGGATTTTCAGTTTTATTGCACACCAGCGTACCACCTGCGCGTGGGTCTTTGCTGGAGCCGACAAAGACCGGGATATCGCTGCGTACTGCGGGTAGCAACGTTGCCGGATGCAGTACTTTTGCACCAAAAGTTGCCATCTCTGCCGCTTCGGCAAACGCGATTTCATCAATGCGTTTTGCTGCGGAAACTACGCGTGGATCGGTGGTGTAGATGCCCGGGACGTCGGTCCAGATATCAACACGAGATGCGTGTAAAGCCTCCGCCAGCAAGGCTGCCGTATAATCGCTGCCTCCACGGCCAAG
>NZ_BSPX01000246.1:378-805 GCF_030161255.1 Zoogloea oryzae | reverse complement strand
CCCCCCCCCCTTTTTTTTTTTCAAAAATGTGTCAAAAGCCTGGTTACGCTTATTTTGACCATTCTCCGATCATTGAATAAGTGATGATCAAGGATTCTTACTCAAAGAATCTTTGGGTTTAGCTTCGGGGCTTTATTAAATCATCGTGGTTTTAGTATGAATCTGCGGTTTAAATCAACTCATAGGCTCTCAACAAGAGAATCCCTATCACTAAAAATTCAATCCGCATTGCACAACAAAAAAAAGCAAAATAGGGAAAAGAAGAGTCAAGAGGCCTGTAATGATCATAAGAAATAAATACAAATGAGCTGACTTGATATTTTGGCATTATCATCACAAAGACGAGCTTCGTAACTTTTTTCCTTGCTATCTTCAGATAAAATCAGGAGACTAAGAAGTTGAAATGATTACATATCGGTTGAAGCAA
>NZ_BSPX01000246.1:0-311 GCF_030161255.1 Zoogloea oryzae | reverse complement strand
GTTCTCAGAGGGGGAATCCTTCAGGTTATCTATCTCAATAAAGTATATGATTGGTTCGAAGAGCGTCTAGAGATTCAGGCTATTGCAGATGATATAACTAGTAAATATGTTCCTCCTCACGTCAACATTTTTTATTGTCTAGGTGGAATTACACTGACTTGTTTTTTGGTCCAAGTAGCTACGGGGTTTGCCATGACTTTTTACTATCGTCCGACGGTTACTGACGCTTTTGCTTCTGTTCAATACATAATGACTGAAGTTAATTTCGGTTGGTTAATCCGATCCGTTCATCGGTGGTCGGCAAGTATGAT
>NZ_BSPX01000245.1:326-811 GCF_030161255.1 Zoogloea oryzae | reverse complement strand
TTCTAGTTATGAATCGGGTATAGAACCGATGGGTGATGCTTGGTTACAATTCAGAATCCGTTATTATATGTTTGCTCTAGTTTTTGTTGTTTTTGATGTTGAAACGGTTTTTCTTTATCCATGGGCGATGAGTTTCGATGTGTTGGGCGTATCCGTATTTATAGAAGCTTTGATTTTCGTGCTTATTCTAATTGTTGGTTTAGTTTATGCATGGCGAAAAGGAGCGTTGGAATGGTCTTAACTTCAGGCAATCAAAGAGAACAAAAAAAGAATGTTGAGACAGTTATGAATTCCGCGGAGTTTCCGTTACTTAATCGAACAACCCAAAATTCTGTTATTTCAACAACCTCAAATGATCTTTCCAATTGGTCAAGACTCTCCAGTTTATGGCCGCTTCTCTATGGTACCAGTTGTTGTTTCATTGAATTTGCTTCATTAAGAGGCTCACGATTTGACTTTGATCGTTATGGACTCGTACCAAGATC
>NZ_BSPX01000245.1:0-275 GCF_030161255.1 Zoogloea oryzae | reverse complement strand
CCGCTGGTACAGTAACAATGAAAATGGCTCCCTCTTTAGTGAGATTATATGAGCAAATGCCTGAACCAAAATATGTTATTGCTATGGGAGCTTGTACTATTACAGGGGGGATGTTCAGTACGGATTCTTATAGTACTGTTCGGGGAGTTGATAAGTTAATTCCTGTGGATGTTTATTTGCCGGGTTGCCCGCCTAAACCAGAGGCAGTTATAGATGCTATAACCAAACTTCGGAAGAAGGTATCGCGAGAAATCTATGAAGATAGGATTGGATCT
>NZ_BSPX01000244.1:0-811 GCF_030161255.1 Zoogloea oryzae | reverse complement strand
AAAGATCAAAAGGGATACGGGTGGTTTATTTACCCCCAGGTAGAGATGAATATTATAGGGTCGCTGCTGGAAATGCTTTGGCGTTGAATCCGGGTATTCAGGAAGAACAGGTTGTTCCCGCTCGATACCGCCAAGAATTCCTGACTATTGCGTGGGAACAGATTCATCTTCGGAGCATTTTTCCCTTTCATTATTTTTCTATTGGAGCTTCCCTCATTCCTTTTATTGAGCACAATGATGCGACGAGGGCTTTAATGGGATCTAATATGCAACGTCAAGCGGTTGCACTTTCTCGATCTGAGAAGTGCATTGTTGGAACTGGGTTGGAACGACAAGCAGCTCTAGATTCAGGGGTTTCCATTATAGCCGAACACAAGGGGAAGATCCTTTATACCGATACTGATAAGATCCTTTTGTCAAGTAATGGAGATATTTTTGATATTCCTTTGATTACGTATCAACGTTCCAACAAAAATACTTTTATGCATCAAAAATCCCAAGTTCTCCGGGGCAAATATATTAAAAAGGGACAAATTTTAGCAGATGGTGCTGCTACAGTTGGGGGTGAACTCTCTTTGGGAAAAAACGTATTAGTAGCTTATATGCCGTGGGAGGGCTACAATTTTGAAGATGCCGTACTAATTAGTGAACGTTTAGTATATGATGATATTTATACTTCTTTTCACATACGTAAATATGAAATTCAGACTTATGTGACAAGCCAAGGCCCTGAACGGATAACTAAGGAAATCCCACATTTAGAAGCCCATTTACTCCGGAATTTAGACAGTAATGGAATTGTAATATTAGG
>NZ_BSPX01000243.1:0-815 GCF_030161255.1 Zoogloea oryzae | reverse complement strand
CGTCATGCTTAAGAGTAACACCTTATGCTATAAGTGGTCTAATACCTATTTGCTATCACAAGGAACAAAGATTTACTTCCATTTTCAATCTAACAAAATAAATCTCTAATTTGTGTTAGCATTGTGCATATGTTAAGATTAGCAAATAAACCAGTCCCCCATATCTTAAAATGAATAACTCCCTACATAAGAGGTAAACCCCTATTTGCGATAAGTAGGAACAATGATTAGCATCCCTTTTGATTCTTACAGCACAAACTAACACTTAAATTTTTAATGGAAAGGGCACCTTTATCTCTCCAATAAGTTAATCAAGACTAGATCAGTGGGAAATACCTATTTGCCATCAAATGGGACAGGGTATGGCTTCCAATCCTAATCATGCAAAGCAAACTAATACATTGATTGGAGTTATAATGAAGGATATGTTATGACTTAATAATGAAAAATTCCTCCCCATGTCATGCATATTAGTTACTCCTAATACGGAAGACTTAAATTAAAGTTATAATAATGAATATGGTACATTTTGCTGATGAAAAAGTGCCCCATTTCAAGCCATATGTTTAACACTTTCTACAAAACGAATGCAAACACCTATATTCCATCATAAGGAATTGGAATTTGATTCCATTTAGAATTTTAAAACACAAACTAACAATCAAATTGGACTTATAATAGTTGAAATATTCAATTCAACCAATGAAAAATTCCCTCGCGTCATGCTTAAGAGTAACACCTTATGCTATAAGTGGTCTAATACCTATTTGCTATCACAAGGAACAAAGATTTACTTCCATTTTCAATCTAACAAA
>NZ_BSPX01000242.1:0-817 GCF_030161255.1 Zoogloea oryzae | reverse complement strand
AGCGGGCGGCCACGAAGGCCCAGTAGCCGCCGCCGGCCATCGCCCAGCCGAAGCCGGCCGCCGACAGCAGGGCGCCGGCGGCGAAGGTGCGGGC
Organism: Zoogloea oryzae; assembly: GCF_030161255.1. Taxonomy (NCBI): domain Bacteria; kingdom Pseudomonadati; phylum Pseudomonadota; class Betaproteobacteria; order Rhodocyclales; family Zoogloeaceae; genus Zoogloea; species Zoogloea oryzae. Next base: position 723 of record NZ_BSPX01000242.1, on the reverse strand, counting down.
CACGCCGTAGCGCTCGGCCCAGCGCCCGGCAAACGGGGTGAACAGCGCAAAACTGAGCATGTAGGCGGAGATCGGTAGCCCGATGGCCGCGGCGTCGGCCGGGGCGAGGCTGGCGATGTGGAGCGGCAGGAAGGCGCGGGTGAGCTCTTCCGACAGGATCAGCAGGAACACCGAGAGCCGGGCCAGGGCCAGCCGGGCGAGGCGGGCGGCGAGGGCGAGTTCGTCTCCGGCGAGGATCGCGCCGAGGGCTTCGTTGAACAGCACCACCGCCACCACAAAGACGATGGCGAGGTCGAGGGTCAGGCTGCGCAGCTCCCGGGCCACCACGTCGGCGTCGGTGATCACCCGCACCCGCGCGCCGGGCTGGGCGGCGATGGGCGTGACGACCTCGCTGCCGGCCTGCCCGCTGCGGCTGGCGTGGTCGTTGCGGCCGCGGCCTTCCAGCTGAAAGGCGAGGATCTCCGGGTGGCGGGCGAGGGTGTCGTCGAAGTAGTCGCCGACGCCGGCCAGGTGCTCGAAGGGGATGCCCAGATCGACGGCGTTGTCGATGCGCCCGGCCAGCAGCCGGCCCAGCGCTGCGGCCTTGGCGTCGAGGGCGGGGGCGAGCTGCTCCGAAAAGCCCGGCAAGGCCTGCAGGCTGAGGGTGAGGCTGCTGGCGCAGGCGAGCAGCAGGGCGGCGGCCAGCAGCCGCACGCGCAGGGCAATGCGCCGGCCGAGATGGGC
>NZ_BSPX01000241.1:0-821 GCF_030161255.1 Zoogloea oryzae | reverse complement strand
CAGCAGCGCCGCCACCTGCCCGTGGTGGCGCGGGTGGACGATGTTCTCCAGCGGCATTCCGATCACCTCGTCGCCCCGCTCGGCGAGGCCCAGCCCCTTGAGCAGCGCGCGGTTGGCGTGGGCGATGCGCCCGTCCTCCACCAGCAGCGCCGGCAGGCTGCTGTACTGGGCGAAGTGGGCCAGCGGACGGCTGGCGCCTTCCGCCTGACGGGCGTGGCGCGGCCGCCATCCACCGGGGGCGAGACGCAGGGCCAGCCAGGTGGCGGCGGGCAGCAGCGGCAGCCCCCACAGCATCGGCAGGCCAAGGCCGGACTGGCTGAGCACCAGTGCCGAGAGGCTGGTGGCAAGCAGCGTGGCGACCAGATAAAGCGTCATCGGAATCCATCGTCCGCAGAGTTGGAACACCCCGAATCAAGCAGGAATCACTCCACCGGCGCACCTGTATTGTTTCACTACAGGCGCAAAAGTTGCTTTTTACTCCTCAATTCATCGACCGCGAGACGCCTATCCGTGCTGGCCCGCTACCCGCTCCTCGCCCATCTGGGACTGCTGCTGGCCTGCCTCGCCAGCCTGGCGGCGGCCCTGTGCGCCTGTGCGGGGCTGCTGGCGCGGCTGGAATCGGCGAGCGACGCCACCCAGCGGGCGGGCGTCGAGCTGACCATCGCCACCCTCGCGCTGCTCTACGCCGGCGGCTGCGCGCTGATCCTGCGGGTTGCGTGGAAAGCCCTGGTGCAGCGCACCAACATCGCGCTGTCCCGCGTCGCCGCGCACACGGCCGGTGCGGTGGCGGTGAGCGGCGAAGGCGCCGACGAGATCGACCG
>NZ_BSPX01000240.1:0-828 GCF_030161255.1 Zoogloea oryzae | reverse complement strand
AAGATCCCAGGCTTGAATACATGTTTTGGCTTGGCCTAGCTAGATAGAGAGAAAAAGAGATACATAATCCAGTCTACCCATTTCGGAAGACAATCTAACATTATACTCAACTTCATGTCCAAATAAAGTAGTAATCAGTCGTATAAGATGCATAGTTGGAAAATCCCTCCATGATGCATAATTGATTACAATTACATTCAATTTTTTTGGTTAAGATAGGGATTAAATGGTATAGTTCATTTGTTGGTAGTTTGGAGGTTTAGACGCATGCTTATTGCTTTCCAATTGGCTGTTTTTGCATTAATTGCTACTTCATCAATCTTATTGATTAGTGTACCCGTCGTCTTTGCGAATTCTGATAGTTGGTCTACTAACAAAAATGTTATATTTTCTGGGACATCTTTATGGTTTGGATTAGTCTTTTTGGTAGCTATCCTTAATTCTCTCATCTCTTGAATCTATTTGGCATTTCCCCGATCCAAAAATAGCCCCTCCCTCGAATCCCTTCGGGTTGGGAGACACATTCTAATTCAATAGAAATACTTTCAAAAGTTTTTTAAGGGAGGGGTCAAAGTCAAACTCACTTCTGGAAGGAACAAAAAAGCCAACTAGATTCTATTTAAAGAGTTTTATACCTAGCCTATTAAAAGAAAAAAGAGTTTATATCTGTTATGGAATAGTATAATCCCTATTGGATATAGACTACAATAACATATTTAAGAATTCACACTTGAAATGGTCCTCAAGAGAATTCAGGCACAAAAAAGGTAGCTACATGATATATCATATATGTAGAGACAGATACATGCGTATCAAGAATGCAAAATG
>NZ_BSPX01000239.1:348-842 GCF_030161255.1 Zoogloea oryzae | reverse complement strand
TAAGAAGTGGGCCTCCTTCGTAGTAGCGGGGTCCGGAGAAAGAATAGGGAAAGTAATTTCTCGATATTTCTGACCTGGAATCGGACCTATCACAAGAATATTTTTTTTAGTGGGGCGATAACTCTGAAAAGAAAGATTGCCCATCTTTTCTTTCATCTCGGGAGAAATACGATCGGGGGGAGCTAATTCGAATCCCTCAGGTAAAATAAGAACAGCTCCCACATTCAACCCGCCCTTTTTACCATTAGCCAGAACTTGTTTCTGTTGCATATCATAGGGAATTCTAACAACCGCTTCAAATACAGTATCGGGAAGCACTGCTTGTGGAACCTCGATATCAACAGGCTTATTAGCTAAATGGCAATTAGCACATACAATACGCCCAGTAGCTTCGCGCGGATTTTCATAACCCTGTTGTGCAAAAATAGGATATGCATGCGAAATGGATGCCCAAGTTATTATATATATCAGGATCGATGCCGAAATGGATCGAG
>NZ_BSPX01000239.1:0-320 GCF_030161255.1 Zoogloea oryzae | reverse complement strand
TCCAAAAAAAGGTATTTTTAGTTTGCATGGTCCAATCATTGATTCCCGAAAATTTCTACAATAAATTTGGTAAGTTGCTAGTATAGTTACCTATCCATAATTCTGCTATCGTACTGGAAAAACATGCCTGGAATACAATCTTGGATGGGTAAAAATATAAAGAGTGTGTGAAATTTTAAATGATTTTCAATGAATTGTTTGGATATGAAGTAATAAACATTATGATTGGATTCCAGTTGGTGGAGCCTTCTTTAGTCATTCAGTGAATGATAAATAACTACAAGTGATGGAGATACACTATTTAAATAAGAGAAGATCCA
>NZ_BSPX01000238.1:0-844 GCF_030161255.1 Zoogloea oryzae | reverse complement strand
ATGTTAATTATTTTAGTTAATATTTGTTTTCTTTTTTGTGTTGTTTGATAAAACGACTGCTAATCCTAATTCCATCTGAATGCATAGGGTTCACCCACTTATATAGTTAGTAGAAACTCGTATGGATGATCTTAAATACTTTATGATTCGCTAGTCTTTATATATGCACTAATCTAACTCAAATTATCGGTCTATTTTTGTTGTAAGAAGCAAAATGGAATCTATGGCTTATATCTTCTAAGTTGGCATAGATAATTACTGACTTATCTACTGTGCTATTACGTGTATGGCTTATTTTGAAAACTTATTGATTTGTTAACATAGACATATGCACTATTCTAACTTCAATTTGGGTGTTAGTTTGGTTTGCATCAAAACAAAAGGGAGGCTATTCTTTATTCCTTCAAATGGGAAATGGGTTTTTACCCACTTATTTAGTGTATTGTAACTCGTATGGGTGATACGGAAACCTTTATGATTTGTTAAACTTAATATGTGAATTATTTTAGTTAATATTTGTTTTCTTTTTTGTGTTGTTTGATAAAACGACTGCTAATCCAAATTTCTCCTGAATGCATAGGGTTCACCCACTTATATAGTTAGTGGAAACTCGTATGGATGATCTTAAATACTTTATGATTCGCTAGTCTTTATATATGCACTAATCTAACTCAAACTTATCGGTCTGTTTGTGTTGTACGAATCCAAATGGTATCTATGCCTTATTTCTTCTAAGTGGGCATAGATAATTACTGACTTATCTACTGTGCTATTACGTGTATGGCTTAATTTGAAAACTTATTTATTTGTTAACATAGACATATGCACTATTCTAACTTCAATT
>NZ_BSPX01000237.1:0-854 GCF_030161255.1 Zoogloea oryzae | reverse complement strand
GATTGTTTCTTATACTTAATCGCTTCCGCAAATACAAACCAAATAAACCAACTCAGTCATAACCTCACATTTGTTAGTCAATATCATGACCAACAACGGTGAATCATCAAACTTTAATCAGCCAATTGTATCAGAGAATTCCAACACAACTATACAAATCGTTGCAATGCAGAGTGACGCACCAAACTTTACCTCAGGAATCAAATTGGACGATAATAAAACTCATTATGGCATCAAGTCATAGAGATGAAGATAGCCGGACGTGATAAGCATGGTCACTTGACCGGTGACATTATCCAACCTACACCCTCATATTCTATATTCAATAAATGGCGTGCATCAGATTGTCAGGTCAAGAGCTGGTTATTTGATGCAATGCAGCAAAACCAGATTAAACGATTTATTCGTTATGATACAGCTAAGCAAGTATGGGATGCAATCAAGCAAACCTATTCAGATGGTGCAGATGAAGCCAAGATATATGATCTCCATAAAAGATCATTTATTATGAAGCAGAGCAGTGCACCAGTTGCAAAATATTACAGTGAGCTCGCCGAAATTTTTCAAGAGCTTGATCAGTTAAATCCAAGCACTATGGAGCATCCAAAAGACATTGAGACTAGACGCAAAGAAGTTGATCGTCTACGAGTTTATACATTTCTTGCAGGCTTGGACGATAAATTCGACCAAATTCGTGGAGAAATTTTGAGGATGGATCCAAAACCCGAACTTGAGGCAGTATATGCACATATTAAAAGGGAAAGTAACCGACAAGGAGCCATGTCAGAAGCTAGTGGTAGCTCCGATGCTACAGCCTTGGCAACTTCCAGGTTCAAACAATCTCGACCAAACAC
>NZ_BSPX01000236.1:0-856 GCF_030161255.1 Zoogloea oryzae | reverse complement strand
TCCCCCCCGGCGACGCAGACGAAGACGCCCCCGCCGCGTGGTTCGCCGACGCCTGGGCCGCCGAACACCGCCACCTGGAACGCCGTGCCGCCGGCCAGCCCGACGCCTGGTGGGCGCTTGATCTTGCCGGTGACGACGACAGCCCCGATCCCCTCGCGCCAGCCGCAATACTCGAACGCTGGCTCGCCCGCGACCCGGCCCGGGCGCTGGCCACCATGGCCGCGCTGGCCCGCAGCGATGCCCCCGTGGCCAGCCTGCTCTCGGACGACGAAGCGAGCAGCCTCGTTCGCGCCCTCCTCGGTCACTTCGCCCGCCCCGACACGTCCCAGGCAACACGCACCGGCCCCGGCGCCGACTCACCCGCCTCGCCGACGACACCCACGCCAGAAGCCGGCACCGTGCCGAATCTCCAGGCCCGGCTCGACCTCCTCGCCAGCCACCACCTGCGCCTGTCCACCGCCAGCAGCCCGGCCCAGGCCGCCCCGTGGCTCCTCGCCCTGCTGCTCACCGAACACCCGTCCGCCACCCGCCAGCCTTCGGCCGTGCTACTGCAGACGATCACCCGCGCCGCCGCGCAGCCCGCCTCGCTACCCACGGGGGAGCCCGGCGCGCCGACTCCTGCCGCCCCGTCGCCAGCCCCCGCATCCGCGCAATCCGACAGCCCGGCAGAAGAATCCACCACCCTCACCCATCCGGTGAGCGCCGCCGGCCTGCTCCTGCTCCTGCGCCCGCTGGTGCGCCTGGGCCTGCTGCCCGCGGCCGAAAACCTCGGCCCAGCCCTGGGCGATCTGGCCCTCACCGCCCTGCGCAGGGTGCTGGCGCCGCTGCCCCCGGGCGAGCGGGCCGTGGCCCAGGA
>NZ_BSPX01000234.1:0-898 GCF_030161255.1 Zoogloea oryzae | reverse complement strand
CTCGCCCGCGACATCCTGCGCACCGAGGAACACCTCGCCAACGCCGTCGAGCTGGCCCTCGCCCCGCTGATCGGCGCCAGCCTCCAGGTGCTATGGACAGCCCGCGCCCGCGCGCTCCAGCCCGCCGACGTGCCCGCCGGCTTCGAAGGCAGCCAGTGCCCCGCCTGCGGCAGCCACCCGGTCGCCTCGATCCTGCGCATCGGCGACGGCGGCCACGGCGTGCGCTACGCCACCTGCAGCCTGTGCGCCACCGCATGGCACGTCACGCGCATCAAGTGCGTGCCCTGCCTCAACACCCGCGAGATCGCCTACCAGGCCCTCGACGGCGCCGGCGGCAACCCGCACCCCGCCGTCAAGGCCGAAACCTGCCCCGACTGCCACAGCAGCCTCAAGATCGTCTCGATGGAACGCGACCCGCTGGTGGACGCCTTCGCCGACGACCTCGCCACCCTCGCCCTCGACATGCTGGTGGAGGAAACCGGCTTCCACCGGGCCGGCCGCAACCTGTTCCTGTTCGCGCCGTAAGGGATGCACCTCACCCGTAGGTCGGGTGTAGGTCGGACTTCAGTCCGACATCCGCTGCCCGATCAACGGACGATGTCGGACTGAAGTCCGACCTACGTTCTACGGGCTGCAAGTAATCGTAGCAATCGAAACATTTTTTGTTTTATTTATACAAACCCTGAGGAGTCCCCCACGATGGCGTCCATGGTCCATGGCACCACGTCCGACGGCAATCAACCCGTTTCCGACACCACCGCCTACCGTGCCCTGCCCGCGCTCGACCGCCTCCTCGGCGCCGTGCCCGCGCTCATCGAGCAGCACGGCCGGCCCGAAGTCACCGCCGCCCTGCGCGACGACCTCGCCGACGCCCGCAGCGGCATCGCCCAGGGCCAGC
>NZ_BSPX01000233.1:0-909 GCF_030161255.1 Zoogloea oryzae | reverse complement strand
AAATACTTCAATGGGTACACGTAAGAAATACGCCAATTCAGCAGCTTTTTGTTCAATTTCTCGTGGAGTCAAATTTTCATCAGTACGAGTCAAGGGAACGGCACCCTGGCCTCGGATTTCCATATAAAGAACACGACGGGAAAAAAGCCCCTCTTTAACCTCTATTCTAATCGACTGGATATCTCTGATGAGAAATCGAAGGAAAATGCGACGATTTATTCCAGGAAATCCCCAACGAAAAATACACACAATTCCTTCTTTTCTATCAAATCGATCATAACCACTACCTATATTCCATGAAATTGTGCACCACAAATAAGAGCTAATGAACAGACCAGCGATCCCATAGAAAGACATCACAATCCCTTGGGGAAAAAAAAGGATTTCTTGAGATGGAAATAAGGCTATCAAATTCCTACCAAGATAACTAGAAGTTCCAACCACTAAGAATCCTAATGACCCGAAAAAAAGGATAGAAGCCCAGCAGAAATTACTTATTTTTCGAGAACCCTTTATCCGTTCTATCCATATACGTTCTGATCGCCAGTTCATACTAGATCCAATTGCTTTTGATTAGAATTGAGAGAATAACCTAATTTGTGTTTCTTATTTTTGTTCCCAAAGTAACTCTTATCAACTAGTCCTTTTATGATGTGAACCCTGAGGAATAATTCATCGAATCGGTTAGATAAAAAAAACCTTCCTATGATTCCACATACATCGAGATGAATTCCGACAATTCCCTTTGAAAATGCCGTTAGAATGCTTTTATTAAAAACTCATGTATACACGTCCATAACAGCTCTTTCCTTTGTGTTTGGCAGAAGTCACATTGTATACCCTATTCTACTAAAAATATTGGTATTATCACCTAAGTCGAAGTCTTGACAGATTTGCTGAGGTTTGTTC
>NZ_BSPX01000232.1:258-909 GCF_030161255.1 Zoogloea oryzae | reverse complement strand
GACCCGGGCGCGCAGCCCGGCCGCGGCCAGCAGCTCGGCCACAGGCTCGAAGCCCGGCGGCAGCAGGGTGTCGCCGGCGCCTGAGGGCTGCACCACGCGGCCATCCCGAAACGCCCCTTCGGTGGTGATGCCCTGCCCCGCCAGCACGCCGGCACAGGCCTCCCGCAGCAGGTCGTCCACCAGCCCGTTCTGCAGCGACACCACGCCCCGGGGCGCCATCGCCCGGGCGGTGAGCGCCGCGTCACGGGTGTCGCCGGTCTTCACCAGCACGATCACCCAGTCGGCGGCTGGGGCATCCTCCGGGCCGAAGGCTTCGGGGACGAACCTCTCGCCGCCCACCGTCACGCCCTGCCGCAGCGCGGCGGCCCGCTCGTGGCTCAGGGCGATCACCGCCACCCGGCCAACCTTGGCCAGCCGCGCCGCAAAGTGCAGCCCCAGCGCTCCGGCGCCGACGATCGCCAGCGGATAGCGCCCGGCCGTCACCGCGCCGCACCCGGGCTGATGGTCAGGGTGCCGCCCTGCTGCACCAGGCTGAAGTGGCGCAGCACGTTCATCCCCAGCAGCGCATGCTCGCCCAACGCCGGCATCACCGCCACCTGGGCGTTGCGCACCTCGAAGCCGCCAAAGCGGATCGACGGCACCCGGGCCACG
>NZ_BSPX01000232.1:0-248 GCF_030161255.1 Zoogloea oryzae | reverse complement strand
CCCTCGGCGGTGCCGCTGGCGGTGTGGAAGGTCTCGCGGCGGCAGCAGCCGGGCTCGTCCGCGCGGCTGGTGTCGAAGCCCACCGCCGGGCATTCGCGGATGCCCAGCTCGTTGCCCAGCCGGGCGGGGATCGAGGTGAGGCTGGCGCCGGTATCGACGATGAAGCTCACCGGCCGCGACGCCACCTCGCCCGGCACCCGGTAGCCGCCGCCGCTGCCCCGGCGCAGCTCCAGCCGGTCACCGGGGAG
>NZ_BSPX01000231.1:0-921 GCF_030161255.1 Zoogloea oryzae | reverse complement strand
CCCGGGGCGGGCTGACGCTGGCCGACGCGGGCCGGGCGGCGGCGCTGCGCATCTTCGGTGACGCGCCGGGGGCCTACAGCGCCGGGGTCAATCGGCTCGCCGAACGCTCCGGCGCGTGGCGCGAGCGGGAGGAGCTGGGCCGGGTCTACCTCAACCGGATGGGCCACGCCTACGGGCTGGACGCTGCGGGCGATGCCACCCACGCGGCCTTCGAGACGGCGCTGGCCGGGGTCGCCCGCAGCTACCACGGCCGCGCCAGCAACCTGTATGGCCTGCTCGACAACAACGACGCCTTCGACTATCTGGGCGGCCTGTCGCTGGGCGTCGAGACGCTCACCGGCCGGCGCCCGGAAGGGCTGATCCTTCAGCACGCCGACCCGGCCCATCCGGCGGTCGAGCCGCTCGCCACCGCGCTCTTGTCGGAGCTGCGCGGCCGCTACCTGAACCCGGAATGGCTCAAGCCCCTGATGAAGCACGGCTACGCCGGCGCCCGCACGATGGGGCAGGAGTTCCTCGAGAACCTGTGGGGCTGGCAGGTGACGCGGCCGGACCTCATCAAGCAGTGGGCCTGGGATGAGGTCAAGGAGACCTGGTTCGACGACAAGCAGAAGCTCGGCCTGCCGCGCTTCCTGGCCCAGGGCCACAACGCCCACGTGAAGGCCCACATGCTGGCGATCTTCATGGTGGCCGCGGAGAAGGGCTTCTGGCAGGCCGACGCCGCCACCATCCGCCAGATGGGCGGTGAGCTGGCCCGGCTGGTGGCCAAAAACGGCCTGCCCGGCAGCGGCCACGCGGCGCCCAATCACCCCATGTGGGACTGGCTGCGCCCGCGCATCGACGGCGCCGATGCTGAGGCATTGGGCGTGGCGCTGGCCCGGGCGCAGGGAGCGACGCTGCCGGCTGCCGCGCGGGCTGCTGCTG
>NZ_BSPX01000230.1:604-930 GCF_030161255.1 Zoogloea oryzae | reverse complement strand
TTTCCAATAAATACAGTTTGTTCTTGTATATCGTTACCGTTCGAAATCAATCCTGCAGTTACATATAACTCCGATGAATATGTCAGTGATTCATAAACAGCATCTTTTTCTTTTATCAAAGGTTCGAATAATCGATAGGTTTCCACAGATAATTGAAAGCCCATTTCTTGATCGGTATCTTCAATTTTTGGAAATTTATAAAGTTCTTCTTTTAAGCCCTCACCAATGAACCTACAAAACCCTTCAAATTGTATCTGACTAAACGCGGGTATTGTATACATTCTCTCATTTCTATGCCAAAGCATCTTTCCCCCCCTTTTTTTTTT
>NZ_BSPX01000230.1:0-527 GCF_030161255.1 Zoogloea oryzae | reverse complement strand
CACCGAACCACATGGATCTACCTAGTAATGATGAAATGTATATTCTGTTTACTGAATCACATGAAATTTGACACCTCATATCATTATCATATAAATGAATACTATAGTACGGAACAATAACGAGCATAAATTGCTTTGGCTAAAGCATTTCTGGAAACAAAATTTGCTCGCTTCGATCTTGTATTGTATAGAGTAGCAAAGGCGCGCTCATTTAGGCCTATTATTTGCTCATTTTAGGATATTCATGATACTAGGGGACGATTGACTACTAAGCAGATTCGATTGTTCAAAGAAAATATGCGGATAAAAGATAAAATTTTAACCCTTTTTTTAGTCGTTAGTAGCAGTTTTGGCATAGCATTAAAGTGCACAAAAGGAATTATATTTTAATTAACAGAGTGTTATATCAGAATTTCTATTTAAAAATACAAAATGATAGCTAAGATACCCGGCTATATATTATAATAATATAATAATCTAAAATAAAAATGTGCTAGGGTTTACATATATATAAATTATTGTTATAA
>NZ_BSPX01000229.1:0-933 GCF_030161255.1 Zoogloea oryzae | reverse complement strand
GGCGCGGTGAGCAGGCGCACCTGCCAGCCGGCGCCGGCTTCGGCGGGGGGCAGGCCATCCAGGCCGGCGAGGAGGGTTTCGGTGGGGTCGAGGCGGCGCTCCAGCAGCGGGCGCGGGGTTTCGTCCGGGCGGATCAGCCCGCTGTTCCAGAGGGGCGAGGCGCGCAGGGCATGGCGCACCGCGGCGGGGTCGGCGTTGTCGCCGAAGAGCAGCTTGAGGGCGAGGCCTACGGCGAGCCGGCGTTGGCCGCCAGCGAGGGTGGCGACGGTGGTGGCGGCGTCCTCGTCGAAGCAGGGCAGCACGGCGAAGGCGAGCAGATCCAGATCGAAGCCGGAGAGCTGGCAGCCGGTGGCGATGCGGGCCAGCGGCGTGGCGTCGGGCGCGGCCTCGAGGGTGGCGAAGAGGATGTCGTTGCCGCTGGCGATGCTCTCGGCCAGCTGCTGGGGCGTGTTGGTGGCGAGATGCGCCGAGGCGATCCGGATGAGGCCAGCGTCGTCGGGCCGGCGCAGCAACATGCGGCCGGCGGCGAGGGCCAGCCAGAGGTCGGTGAGGTCGGGGCTGCGGGGGCCGGTCATGCGGGGTCTCCGAAGCGGAAGCGGATCGTGCGGCCGAGCCAGGGTAGCCAGCCGGGGTCCTGATCCCAGCCGGCGCGGCGCAGGGCCAGGTCGATGCCGGCCAGCGGCCAGATGAGTTCGGCGTCCCACGGGCTGACGCGCAGCTGGCCGGGGCGCAGCAGCAGGCTGGCGAGGCGGCTGTCGGCAGCGGTCGGGAAGGCGGCGGGCGTGGTGCCGAACACCTGACGCAGGCTACCGGGCGCGGGGGTGATGTCAGCGGGGATGGCGTCGGTCAGGGCGTCGAGGAGGCGCTCGGCGGCGGCCGGATCGCCCACGGGGATCAGCGCGATGCGCTCGCGCCAGTCACATTCGGGGGCGA
>NZ_BSPX01000228.1:0-935 GCF_030161255.1 Zoogloea oryzae | reverse complement strand
CGGGCACCCGCAAGCGCTGCACCGGCTGCGCCGGCCGCGACGCCGCCGCCCCCTGCCCCAGCCGCGCCCAGGCGGTGGTGGAAGCGTGGATCACCGAGAACCCGACCCTCGCCGCCCGCCACGTAGAGCCCTCGCCGCGCCTGCGCCGGGTGTTCACCGTGACCAGCGCCAGCCTGCATCCCGACCGCCCGGTGGTCACCCTCGGCGTGCGCGACCAGCCCGCGCCCTACCCGGCCCTGCGCAGCCTGGACAGCGGCGAGATCACCCTCTACGCCGGCACCCTCCAGCCCGGCGACACCCTTGTTCTGTACCCCGCCGTCACCGCTGCCGAGACGGCCCCCTTCGACGGCTTCGACGCCCCCGGCCACCACGCCTGGGCCGCCAACCACCCGGCCGGCCGGGCCGTGCTCATCAACAGCGACGGCCACGAGCGCGACGTGAGCAACTCGATCTTCTACCTGTGGGGCAACCGCCTCGACGACCGCGGCGCCGCCTTCGGCAGCATGCGCTGCGGGGTGCTGGAGCAGCGCGTGCTCACCCCGCGCATCGCCCCCGGCGCCAACGGCTGGATGCTGCTCACCTTCGCCCAGCCCGACGCCGCCTTCGCCGGCCCCGACGACACCGTGCACGCCTCCCGCTTCGCCGGCCACGACGACCTGGACGGCACGCGCTTCGCGCTGCTGGACGGCACCATCGGCGCAGGCGACGCCCGCTACGCCTCGGTGCTGCTCGAATCCTTCAACAAGACCGACACCGGCGGCACCACCGAGACCGACACCGCCCACACGCCGCGCCTCAGCCTGCGCCTCGACTGGATGACCCGCCCGCCGGCCAGCATCCGGCTGCGCATCCCGCGCAACGAATGGGTCGCCGCCGCCGCCGCCCCATCCGGCTGCGCATCCCGCGCAACGAATGGGTCGCCGCCGCCGCCGCCC
>NZ_BSPX01000227.1:336-944 GCF_030161255.1 Zoogloea oryzae | reverse complement strand
TGAGTTCTTTCATTCTATTCATTGGTATGGATCATTAATACTAGGAAAATTAGATCCTTTTTCACGATCTAAACGAGTCGCACATACACCCTAGTACATGTTCCTCGACGCTGAGGACATCCCCGCAGAGCGGGGGATTTTGTGACATTTCTGATTGGCTGTCTTGCGTTTCTAATAAGTTGTTTAGTGGTTGGCATACTGAATAGTATCTAGAATGGGCTGGTTTAAATCGATCCTAACCGAATAAATTAGGAATACTTTCTATTTCATTTGAATTTAAAATTTGATGTTGATATAATCAAATAAAAATAAGAAATCATGGGTTAATTCAAACCCTTCTTCGAACGCTTGAAATGGAATTTTTACTTGATTGAAAATAGAGGCCTTTTATCCTCCTATACTATCAACAATTCCTAGAGCTTGGGCTTCTGTTGCTGACATAAAAGTATCCCTTTCCAGGGCGGCCCGCATAATTGAGTATGGAGTTCCCGTTCTTTGTACATAAACTTGTGCAAGGCTTTCTTTGAACTTCTTTAGTTCGTCCCCTTCCAGGAGATAATTATCTACTTTGTCTTTATAAAAAGAAGTTGCAGGTTGGTGGATCATTA
>NZ_BSPX01000227.1:0-308 GCF_030161255.1 Zoogloea oryzae | reverse complement strand
CCCTGCTGATATATATATAATGAACAGTTTATTTCTCTCGCACAATTTTTTTATGAAGGAAACATATAAATAATACTAGGAAAAAAACGATAGAATTCAAAAACCGTACAGGCATTTTATTTTTTGTGCATTGCATACGGCTCTCCAATGGATTTGACTTTTCCCTTCTATCGAAAAAATATACTAAAGAGCTAAATAGGTTCGATTAGATCCGGACAATTACGTGTTCCATTTACCACCCTTCCTTTCGGGAAAGTTAAAAAATACTATGATGGTTCCGTTGCTTTTTATATTTATCTCTTTTATGA
>NZ_BSPX01000226.1:0-949 GCF_030161255.1 Zoogloea oryzae | reverse complement strand
GGAGGCCCACGAAGTTTTGATTCTCGTCCCAAGGATATTGGCACGATCACTTGCAATTACTGTAAAAAGTCGGGTCACACCATACATGAGTGTCGTAGGCTTCAGTACAAGAATCAAAAGAATCAGTCGGCTCATGTTGCATCCTCCTCCGACAACTCAGTTCGTGTCCCTGCCGATGAGTATGACAAATTTTTTGAGTACCAAGGATCACTAAGGACTTCAAAATCCTCTGTCACTGCCATTGCTGAATCAGGTAACCCGAATACGTGTCTCATTTCCTCATCTTCCAAATGGGTCATAGATTCTGGTGCCACAGATCATATGACAGGTAATTCAAAATTTTTTTGCACCCTTACACCTTATACTTCCACATCCACGGTTACTTTAGCCGATGGATCTCCTTCAAATGTTATTTGATCTGGCACTATCACACCTACTCCTTTGTCATTATCTCATGTCCTGCATTTACCCAACTTATCATTTAACCTCCTGTCTGTTAGTCAACTCACAAAAACATTAAATTGTTCAATCTCATTTTTTCCCAACTTTTGTGTCTTTCAGGATCTCATGACGAAACAGATTATTGGTAAAGGACATGAATCTGGAGGCCTCTATATTCTCGACACATCCAAATCCATTGCTTGTCCCAGCGTCACATCTGCCTTTGAAGAACATTGTCGTCTAGGTCACCCCTCTCTTCCTCTTCTCAAACTACTTTGTCCTCAATTTAGTTCACTTTCCTCATTAGACTGTGAATCATGTCAATTTGCTAAACATCATCGTCTTAGTTCTAGTCCTAGGGTCAATAAGCGATCTAGCGCTCCGTTTGAATTAGTCCATTCAGATGTTTGGGGTCCTTGTCCCGTTACGTCCAAACCAGGTTTTCGATATTTTGTCACTTTTGTAGATGATTTTACCCGTGTAACTTGGTTGTTTTTAATGAAAAGTC
>NZ_BSPX01000225.1:0-958 GCF_030161255.1 Zoogloea oryzae | reverse complement strand
TCTAGTTAAGAATAGGTCGTATACATTAGATCGGGTACATTTTATTGAGTTTATCCAATGATATCCACAACTCTAACTCCATGTCTAGTTTTAGTTTGTGTTGTTACACTCATAAAGGAAGCTCGTAGTAACTTCATCGGTCGAAAACATTATTTTTACCTATTTTCTTGGGAGGAGTAACTCTAATGCATGATATTAGAGCTCTTTTGATAAGTGAGTTATACCTTATCAACAATATGTCTCAGTCTAGTAGAGGAACCGATTTTTCATCCCCTCAGAAGCTCCATAAGTACGTAATAAATTATTCAGTATGGAGTAAGTCGTATTTACATCGGATTAGGTTGTAATTTTAATATAAGGTATATTTCTATGAGTAAATCTCAATATATTCACTATTCTATATCCAATTTGTTTGTTACGTTGTGTTGAAAGACTCAAAAAGGAAGCTTAAACTTATCACATTTTATGGAAACTAGGTGTTTACCTACTTATCTTGCGATGAGTAACCATAATTCTTTATATGGGGACTTTTTTGATAAGTTAGAGTTAACTTATCAAGATATCAAGCTTTAGTTGGAGAATTTATTTAACCCGGAAATCATAAAAAGGGGATTATTTCCTATTTCATGAGATGGAAATAGGTGTTGAATAACTTATCTAATAAAGAGTGAGCAGAAAGGAGCAAATCAATTGTATTGAGGATAAGTCGGATGGATGATATGGGGGACAATCGAAAGAGTTAAGCTTCACATATCCTCATTCTCAATTCCTATTTGAGTATATGATTATGATGCGAACCTCAAACATGAAGCCTTTTCCAATCCCAACCAATGGCACATAGTGTTTAGTTACTTATCTAGTGAAGAATAGGTCATATAAATTACATGGGGAATATTTTATTGAGTTAATCTAATAATATCCCCTATTTTAATTTCTAGTCAAAATTTTCTTTGTGTTG
>NZ_BSPX01000224.1:0-967 GCF_030161255.1 Zoogloea oryzae | reverse complement strand
GTAAGCCCCCGGCAAACTCACCTTCCCCCAGCCGCTTAGCTCGCTAACCATAGTGTCCACTACGCTTAGAAGTGGACACTTCCATGACCATCACCCAGCCCCGCCGTACCCGACGCACCCACTCTGAGGCATTCAAACAGTCCCTGATCGAAGCCTGCGGCGAGCCCGGCGCGTCAGTCGCCGACGTGGCCCTGGCCAACGGGATCAACGCCAACCAGCTGCGGCGCTGGATGCGAGAGCGGGGCATCGAGCCACCCGAGCTGTCCTGTCTGCCCTTACGTGCGGCGGCCTCCGAGCCGATGGGCGCCTTCGTCCCGGTGCAGCGTTCCCCCAGCCTTGAGGCCCCTATCCGCCTGGAACTTCGCAAAGGCTCCGCGGTGGTCACGGTAGACTGGCCCGCATCCTCGGCCGCCGCCTGTGGTGCCTGGCTGCGCGAGTGGCTCGGGTGATCCGGGTCGAGGCGCTGTGGCTATCGGTGGCGCCGCTCGACATGCGGGCGGGCATGGACACGCTCCTCACCCAGGTGGTGCAGGTCTTTGGGGAGGCGCGCCCGCATCATGCTTACCTCTTCGCCAACCGGCGCGGCACGCGGCTGAAGGTGCTGATCCACGACGGCCAGGGGATCTTGCTCGCCTGCCGGCGACTCCACCAAGGGCGCTTCCGTTGGGCCACGGGGAACGGCTCGCTGACGCTCTCCCAAGCCCAGTTCGACGCCCTGGAGCTGGGGTTGCCCTGGCAGCAGCTGCGGAATGACGGGGTGATTCGAATGACCTGACGGTGCACCATCGGGGGATGCCCGAATGGGCGCAAGGACGTGCCGGAGGCATGATCTGCGCATGGCTCTCCCCACCAACCTCCACGAACTGGACGCCGACGCCCTGCGCCAGCTGGTCATCGCGCAGGACCGGGAGCTCATCTGGCGCCAGAGCAAGATCGACCAGCTCACCCATGAGCTCTCGCTGCACAA
>NZ_BSPX01000222.1:0-1003 GCF_030161255.1 Zoogloea oryzae | reverse complement strand
TCAAAGAAAAACAGAGCACGTTATAAAGAATTAATTGGTGAATTAGATATTCGAGAGCTAAAAACTCGGTAAGTTCAAATTACATCAAATCATTCAAATTTGATTGATTTGATGAACTTCGTTTTCAGTAATTGATAGAATAAGGAATCGGGGAAAAATATGGATGTACCAACTACAAGAAAAGACCTCATGATAGTTAATATGGGTCCTCAACACCCCTCAATGCATGGTGTTTTGCGACTCGCGGTTACTCTAGATGGTGAGGACGTTATTGACTGTGAACCAATATTGGGTTATTTACATCGAGGAATGGAAAAAATTGCCGAAAATAGAACTATTATACAATATCTTCCTTATGTAACACGTTGGGATTATTTAGCTACTATGTTTACAGAGGCAATAACAGTAAATGCGCCAGAAAAGTTGGGAAATATGCAAATACCTAAAAGAGCCAGCTATATCAGAGTAATTATGCTGGAGCTGAGTCGTATCGCTTCTCATTTGTTATGGCTTGGCCCTTTTATGGCAGATATCGGTGCACAGACTCCTTTCTTCTATATTTTCAGAGAGCGGGAATATATATATGATCTATTTGAAGCTGCCACAGGTATGCGAATGATGCATAATTATTTTCGTATCGGAGGCGTAGCTGCTGATCTACCTTATGGCTGGATAGATAAATGCTTAGATTTCTGTGATTATTTTTTAACAGGCATTATTGAAAATCAAAAGCTTATTACACGGAATCCTATTTTTTTGGAAAGAGTTGAGGGCGTAGGTATTCTTGGTGGAGAAGAGGCAATAAATTGGGGTTTATCGGGTCCAATGCTACGAGCTTCGGGCATTAAATGGGATCTTCGTAAGATTGATCGTTATGAGTGTTACGACGAATTTGATTGGGAAGTACAGTGGCAAAAAGAAGGAGATTCATTAGCTCGTTATTTAGTACGAATCAGTGAAATGACAGAATCCATAAAAATAATTCAACAAGCTCTGGAAGGAA
>NZ_BSPX01000221.1:0-1006 GCF_030161255.1 Zoogloea oryzae | reverse complement strand
TTTGTGAGTTTTATCTAATTCTGGGGGTAAGCAGTTTTGTCTAGCTGAAGACATTAAACTTAGCGCTAATTGGGAGGCAACCCATTGGACATGAGGTACTATTTCCTTCTTATTTCCTTACATGTATATCATAGTTTCTCACATTGAGGACAATGTTTTATTCAAGTCTGGGGGTAAGGGATCATATTTTTAAAACTTTTTGAGAAAAGTAAAGGACGTTCTAGTGGTTCTCTAGATTTTTAATTGATACTCCAAAAACTTAAAATCTTTTGATTGTAGTGGAAAAACCTTTTGACAAAAAACTCTGCAATTTTTTCTTTTTAGCCAAGATATATCTACGATGAATTTTTAGACTTTTTCTGAGCTAGGTGTATTATCCTTTAATTAGTAGAAGTTCGAGTTGTTGATGTCCACAAAGAAATCCATTTAAAAGTAGTACAATTTTTATAACTAATAAGCTCTGACTAGTTAGTAGTCGGTTAGGAATGATCTACGACAAGGGAGACAACTTCTTGATGAAGATATTCGCTCTTACTTTATAATTTAATAATTTAAGTGGCTCAAAACCTTTCACTTTGCTGGAATGCTGTATACAAGGTATAGATGCATAGCCGTGAACTACGTGAAAGGGGCAAACTCTCACTTTGCTGGAATGCTGTATACAAGGTATAGACGCATAGCCGTGAACTACGTGAGAGGAGCAAATAAAGAACCCGTTCTTGGACTTCAAGAGGTTCTAAGTTAAAAAAAAAAAAAAAAAAAAAAAAAAAAAAAAAAAAGTGAAAAGAAAAAAGAGAATCGAATTGACTAAGGGACTTGTCAAACTAACTGGTTGGATTCATTTCACGAAATACTAGGTTGTCAGATATTACTGGTGATTAAATTCAAAATTACTTTTTAATGGATCATTTTGTGGACTTCATAAAACTAGTAACTACGTCTAATAATTAGATAGTGTCTCTAATTTAACTAGTCTTTAAATCGTTTTAGATACTTCTTTGCCTAA
>NZ_BSPX01000220.1:0-1011 GCF_030161255.1 Zoogloea oryzae | reverse complement strand
CAAAAACAAGTTTATTTGTATCAACCTTTCGAGGGGCCCATTCAAAACTGACCCGAATTGGTATTCAACAAAAAATAAGAGCTTTGGCTTCCGCGGATAGGGATAGGGGCAGACAAAAGAGAACTTTTCGCCGTTTATGGATCACTCGAATAAATGCAGTAATTCGTGAGACTATGGTATCCTATAGTTATAGTCGATTAATACATGATCTGTACAAGAATCAGTTGCTTCTTAATCGAAAAATACTCGCACAAATAGCTATATCAAACAGGAATTGTCTTTATATGATTTCCAACGAGATCATTTAATAGGCAGAGAGATTGGACGGAATTAATGGGAATGCGTGAAATGGGAGCCCCGGAGAAAAAACCCCGGGAAGGGAGAGAGGAGAAATGAATATGATCAAAATTAACCAACGCACTTCAATAAAAAAGTGTTCTTCCTTTTTTTGTCCTTTTTTTTGTATCGTACGACGCGACAATCAAACCAACCTGGATTTTCTTAGTTTTGACCAAAACATCCACCCGAAACCCGCATTGAAGTTCGGATTGGAATTTAGAATCCATTGAAGAATGAGGAATATAAATCGATTGATTTATTACACATTTTTTATATTTTCTTATTTTTTATCTTTTTTGATTAGAGGGGTAGACTTATTTCTTACCCATTTTCTATTTTTTTTTATTGTATCTTTTTTGATTAGAGGGGCGGACTTAGGTCTCTTCCATTTTGTATCATTAGTATTAAGAAAAGGTAACAATGATAAAATACGAGCTTGTTTTATAGCAATAGTAATTAATCGTTGTTGTTTTAAAGTCGATCTGGTTACACGCCTAGATAATATCTTCCCTTGTTCACTAATAAATCGACTAAGTAAACTGATGTTTCTATAATCAATTCGATCCCCCGGCCCAATTGGGGGCAAACGCCTACGAAAAGATTGCTTTCGCTTGGATTTAAGAAGGGCTAGTGTCGATTGAGGTCGTGTGGATTTAAGAAAGGGTCGTTTGG
>NZ_BSPX01000219.1:554-1023 GCF_030161255.1 Zoogloea oryzae | reverse complement strand
TCATGGGATCCTTTTCCTCATTCGAGAATCTTCTTCCACTCCGTCCCTAAGAATAACTAGGACCAATTCAGTCATGTTTTCATATTCCAATTGAACACCTTCCATTTTTTATTATTTTGAAAGGAGAAGATTATTCTTTTTATCAAACATATGCGGATCCAATCACGACATTATCTTAGAATAATATAATACTAAGTAATAAGAACAAGAGATCTTCTCCCTTTGCCCCTGATTCTTCGCGAATCAGAAAGATCCTTTCGAGTTTGAATTTGTTCATTTGGAATCTGGGTTCTTTTCTTCTACTTATTTTTTCCCTCTCTTTTCTTTTTATTGCCTCCCACGATTCCTTAAGTCCCATAGGTTTGATCCTGTGGGATCTGGCCCATTTTATCATCGAGCGAAGGGTACGAAATAAATAAGATGGATTTTTCGATCAAAAGTACTGTGTGAAATCTTCGGTTTTTTCCTC
>NZ_BSPX01000219.1:0-539 GCF_030161255.1 Zoogloea oryzae | reverse complement strand
TTCCTCTTCCTCTATCCCATAGGTACAGCGTTTGAATCAATAGAGAACCTTTTCTTCTGTATGAATCGATATTATCCCATGCCAATTCCTTCCCGATACCCCCAAGGAAAATACCGAATTGGATCCAAAATTGACGGGTTAGCGTGAGCTTATCCATGCGGTTATGCACTCTTCGAATAGGCATTCATTTTATGAAAGATCCTGGCTTTCGTGCTTTGGTGGGTCGTCCGAGATCCTTTAGAGGACCTTTGGTGTCTTGAAGGGATATCTATATGATCCGATCAATTCCGCCAGACCTGCGGTAGCAATGGAACCGTGAAAAGTATACAGAAAAGACAGTTCGTTTCTACTATATTAGTATTCGTTAGTGATCCTGGCTCGGTAGGACATGGATTTCTATTACTATGAAATTCATTGTATACTATACGTAATAGGCTAATACTATCATATATTTTAGATATTATTTTCTTATTATATTATACATAATAAGCGAAGGCGTATACTATTGTCTTGTATAGTATATATATTATTATAATACT
>NZ_BSPX01000218.1:0-1032 GCF_030161255.1 Zoogloea oryzae | reverse complement strand
AGCGGCACCTCGCGGCGGGCGATGTCGAGCTGGCTGCGGGCGGCCTGGAGCTGGGCGGCGAGGGTGGCGACGGCCGCGTCGGCTTGCTGCTGGCGGGCGGCAAGCTGGGTGTCTTCCAGCCGCGCCAGCACCTGCCCGGCGGTGACGGTGGCGCCTTCGCGCACTTCCAGCTTCGCGATGCGGCCGGCGAGCTTGCTGGCGACGGTGGTGTGGTCGCCTTCGATGCGGCCGTTGGCCTGGATCAGGCCTTCGGGCAGGGCGTTGCCGCCGGAGAAGGTGTGCCACGCCCACACGCCGCCGGCCACGAGGGCGACGACCGCGGCGGCGGCGATGAGCTGGGTCTTGTCGAGACGCATGGCGGGGCTCCTCAACCTGGAAACGGAAGTTGGACGTGTCTGATGGTGCGTCTGGCGCAAAGCGACAACGCGGCAGGCCCGATGCCTGCAAGGCGGCGCCACAAAGCCAGGCGCCCGCGCAGGCCCGTCAGTGGACGGGTTGCGTGCTCACTGCTGGGGTGAGGCTTGGCGACGGCGTGATAAGGCGAGTTCATGCGGTTCTTGAGGTGTCGGGAAGCGTTTGCTTTCGCTGCCAGGTTTACAGCTCGCCGACGGCCTTCCTGAGCCGCAGCCGAGCCAGGTGGAGGTCGTAGAGGGCGTTCAGGTGGTTGTAGTCGGTGAGGCTGCGCAGGGCTTCGGCGTCGAGCACTTCGGTGTGGGTGCCGACACCATTGCGGTAGCGGTCGCGGGCCACGCGCAGGTTCTCGTCGGCCTGGCCGACGGCGGTTTCGGTGGTGGCGAGGCGGCGTGCGGCTTCGTCGGTGGCGAGCCATTCGCGGCGCACCTCGAGCTCGATCAGGCTGGCGGCGTCCGTCTGGCGTTCGCGGGCGGCGCGGGCCCGGGCCCGGGCGGCGTCGGCCTGATGGCGCAGCAGGCCGCCGTCGAAGAGCTGCCACTCGACGCCGACCGCGAGCTGGGCCACGTCCTGGCGGACGCGGTAGCGGTTGTCCTCATGCACCGCGGCGGCCGACAGCCC
>NZ_BSPX01000217.1:0-1033 GCF_030161255.1 Zoogloea oryzae | reverse complement strand
CGCGCAGGCCCTCGGCCTGGGCGGTGGCGGCCTCGATGGCGGCCACCGCGTCCCAGGCGGCGTCCGCGGACTGGGCCTGGGAGGCGCCGCTGGCGGCGGCGGTGGCGGCTTCGGCCTGCCAGGTGGAGAGCTTGGCCCTGGCCTGGCTCAGGGTGGTGGCGATGTCGGTCATGAAAAGGCTCCCTGCCGGCGCGGGAACGGCCGGCCCAGTTTGCTGAACTCTTCGGCCACGGCGGCATCGATCATGCCGTCCGTGACCACCGTGCCGCCGTCGGCGGCCATGAAGGCTGCCGACAGGGCAGCATTGCGAATCTCGCCGCCGGTGAGCTCGAAACGCTCGGCCAGCTGCTCGATCGAAATCTCGGGCGCGAGGTGCGCCAGGGGAAGCTGCCCGCGCCAGATGGCCATGCGCTCGGCCACGCCGGGGCGGGGAAAATGCACCACCTGATCGAAACGGCGCAGGAAGGCGTCGTCCACGCCCTGCATCAGGTTGGTGGCGAGGATGGCGCAGCCCTCGAAGGATTCGAGCCGCTGCAGGAGGTAGTTGACCTCGATGTTGGCGTAGCGGTCGTGGGCGTCCTGCACGTTGGTGCGGCGGCCGAAGAGGGCGTCGGCTTCGTCGAAGAACAACAGCGCGGCGTAGCCTTCGGCGGCGGCGAAGAGTTCGGAGAGGTTCTTCTCGGTCTCGCCGATGTATTTGGAGACGACCAGCGACAGATCCACCGACAGCATGGGCAGGTGCAGCCGCGTGGCGATGGCTTCGGCGGCGAGGGTCTTGCCGGTGCCGGATTCGCCGTACAGCAGCCCGATCACCGAGCGGCCGCGCTCGCCGCGGGTCATCTGCCAGCGCAGCTGCACGCCCACCCGGCGGCGTACCCGGCGGATCAGGTCTTCGAGGCGGTCGCGGGTCTGGGGCGGTAGCACGACCCGGTGCCAGGGGACGGTGGGCGTCGAGCGGGTGGCGAGGCGCAGGGCCCGGGGCGGCGTCATCCGGGCGAGTTCGGCGAGGGCGTCGGGCACGCTGGCGCCCGGC
>NZ_BSPX01000216.1:0-1048 GCF_030161255.1 Zoogloea oryzae | reverse complement strand
AACTAAAACATAAATATGTGTTAAAGTAGAGCAGTTACTAAGATTAACAATCATAAACTAGTCCATATTTCTTATTCGAGTTACAACTTACTAGATATGTTGGTAAAAACCTATTTGCACACGCATTGAATTTCGATAAACAATCTTTTCGATTCATATAGCACAACCTAACACACAAATTAGTGTTAGTATAGGTTATATGTTTAGATTAACAAATAAAAATATTGTCATATCTCTCAAATGAGTTAAAACACAATTGATAAGTTGGTAAACACCAATTTGCACTTAGGAAGAATAAGGAGTAGCTTCACTTTCGATTCGTACAACACAAACTAAAACATAAATATGTGTTAAAGTAGAGCAGTTACTAAGATTAACAATCATAAACTAGTCCATATTTCTTATTCGAGTTACAACTTACTAGATAAGTTGGTAAAAACCTATTTGCACACGCATTGAATTTCGATAAACAATCTTTTCGATTCATATAGCACAACCTAACACACAAATTAGTGTTAGAATAGTTCATATGTTAAGATTCACAAATCAAATTTTGGTCATATCTCTCAAATGACTTAAAACACAATTGATAAGTTGGTAAACACCAATTTGAACTTAGGAAGAATAAGGAGTAGCTTCACTTTCGATTCGTACAACACAAACTAAAACATAAATATGTGTTAAAGTAGAGCAGTTACTAAGATTAACAATCATAAACTAGTCCATATTTCTTATTCGAGTTACAACTTACTAGATAAGTAGGTAAACACATATTTGCACACGGATAGAATAAGGATAAACCATACTTTCGAATCTTATAGCACAACCCAACACACAAATTAGTGTTAGAATGGTTGATATGTTTAGATTAACAGATGAAAATTTGGTCATATCTCTCGAATGAGTTAAAACACAATTATTAAGTTAGTAAACACCAATTTGCACTTAGGAAAAATAAGGAGTATCTTCACTTTCGATTCGTACCACACAAACTAAAACATAAATATTTGTTAAAGTAGAGCAGTTACTAAGATTAACAATCATAAAC
>NZ_BSPX01000215.1:0-1053 GCF_030161255.1 Zoogloea oryzae | reverse complement strand
TCATTTGTATCCGCCGAGTCATTTTAGAATAGCACAACTGATTCATCTGGTCCCAAGGCCTCAGCCACCTCAGGTATTTCTTGCACACCTTCATCTACTTCTAATAGATCATGGATAATTGACACTGGTGCTACTGACCATATGACCTCTAGTTTCAAGGGCTTACACTCTACTAAACAATCAAGTCAATCACATATCACTAGTGCAAATGGAACCACCTCCTAAGTTACGGGAGAGGGATCTTTATCTCTTACACCCTCATTAAGTATTGATCATGTCCTAGTTGTCCCTTCACTCGACTATGACTTATTATCTGTTCCTCAAATCATTGACTCCCTTAATTGTACCGTATGTTTTTGGCCATCCTATTGTCTTTTTCAGGATCTCCTCACCAGGACCGTGGTTGGATGTGGTACTAGAAGGGGAAGGTTGTATTATCTGGACTTGACAGAAGATTGCAACAAGATTTTGAGTCATGCACATCATACAAGAGGAGACGAGTCTAGTAGAATGAAGAAGATTTGGTTATGGCATAGACGACTTGGGCATGCTTCCTTTGATTATCTTAAACTTTTGTTTCCAGATTTATTTACCAAATTTATCAAATCAGACTTTCATTGTGAAACTTGTGTCTTAGCCAAAAGCCATCGTAGTTCTTACCCATTGAGATTAAGTAGAAGTATTATGCCCTTCATGATTATTCACTCTGATGTTTGGGGACCATCACACGTTCCCACTTTTAGTGATTTTAGGTGGTTTAATGATTGCACCCGAATGACATGGGTGTTTCCCTTAAGACAGAAGAGTGAGGTTCTCTCAAAATTCAAGACCTTTTATCAATACATTACTACTCAGTTTGAGATGAAAATCAAAACTCTTCGGTCTGATAATGGAGGAGAGTACGTCAACCATGACATGCATAACTTCCTGAGCCAGCATGGTATTGTACACCAGACAACATGTGTCTACACACCTCAACAAAATGGCGTCGCGGAGCGTAAGAATCGTCACCTCCTTGAAGTCGTTCGTGCCTCTTTATTTGAAGGCACATAT
>NZ_BSPX01000214.1:0-1070 GCF_030161255.1 Zoogloea oryzae | reverse complement strand
TCTTTCTTTCATCGCTTCAAACATGCCGATATTAGCACGGATAGTACGTAAATGCAACTCGCTGTCCAAACAACTATTAAGAGTGCCTAGGGCTCCTTGTAAAGCTTGTTGAAAAACTCTTTGACGCACTTGATTAATCGCTCTTTGTTGTTCAAATTGAATGGTTTCATTTTTGTCCTTTTCTAATCGTTCCAAATTTGTAGAAATTGAATTGATCAACTCACCCTTTTTTCGTTCTATCTCAGAATATCCATTCACTCGAAACTCATCTGCTTCCGTTTCTACTTTTCGTAAACGGGCCCGGGCTTTGTCCAGCTGTTCGATAGCCCCTTCCCGCAGTTTTTCTGAATTTCTAATAGTACGCAAGATTCTCTGTTTTCGATTATCTAATAAATCACTTAATGAAAGTAGATTATCTTCTCCTTCATTTTAAAAATCCCATCATCTCTTCCCAAACCAAACATGAATTTTTCAATTCATTTGGCTCTCACGCTCCATTAGTTATCGGTCATTCAATAACTCTATTGAATGTAATGAGCCTATCCTCTCTTCTCTGTTCTATCTAAAATCAAAATAATTGATCCAAGACCCGAATATTCGGAGGACTCTTCCGACCATCAAACCTCTTTAATGATCAGCAAAGTTATGTTTTTTCATAATTTGAATCCATTTCATTTTCTTTAAATCCAAAAAATGCTTCTTACTTTATACTCTAGGTTGTCGATTAGGCATTAGATAAAAAAAAGCTATCCTTTTTTTTTGAATAGTTCCCATCATTTTCCCTATATGAGTGTTCTATATCGGATCAATTGCAACGATTCATTTTGAAACCAATTCGATACTAATCTAATATAGTGGTAGAAAGAGTACCGATCGTACCGTACGCCTGGACTTCAAACAATTTAGTTTTAACCATGGTAAGGTTCCCCATTAGTGGTTGATAGAGAATCAAAGTTAATTTACCCAACGAGTCACGAAAGGCTATGGTTCAGACATATTATTTCCGAACTGATTCAGAAGTAATTCGCGAGATCGTGCACCTTTTTTTTTCCCAGTTCTAAAGAAAAACA
>NZ_BSPX01000213.1:0-1091 GCF_030161255.1 Zoogloea oryzae | reverse complement strand
CTTATACTCAGCTACAAAATTTATTTTGTACACTGCTGGAGGTTCCATTTTTCTATTAATGGGAGTTTTGGGTATGGGTTTATATGGTTCTAATGAACCAACATTCAATTTTGAAACATCAGCTAATCGATCATATCCTGTGGCATTGGAAATAATATTCTATTTTGGATTTCTTATTGCTTATGCTGTTAAATTGCCTATTATACCCCTCCATACATGGTTACCAGATACACATGGAGAAGCCCATTACAGTACATGTATGCTTCTAGCGGGAATCTTATTAAAAATGGGAGCATATGGGTTAATTCGTATTAATATGGAATTATTACCCCATGCTCATTCTCTATTTTCGCCCTGGTTGATACTAGTGGGAACAATGCAAATAATCTATGCAGCTCTAACATCTTTGGGTCAACGCAATATCAAAAAGCGCATAGCTTATTCTTCGGTATCTCATATGGGTTTTACAATTATAGGGCTTGCTTCCCTCAGCGATACGGGACTTAATGGAGCTATTTTGCAAATAATCTCTCACGGATTTATAGGTGCTGCGCTATTTTTCTTGGCAGGAACAAGTTGTGATAGAATGCGACTTATCTACCTCGACGAAATGGGAGGAATAGGCATACCTCTGCCAAAACTATTTACTATGTTCAGTAGCTTCTCAATGGCTTCTCTTGCATTGCCAGGTATGAGTGGTTTTGTTGCAGAATTGCTCGTTTTTTTGGGAATAATTACTAGCCCAAAATATCTTTTAATGCCCAAACTATTAATTACTTTTGGAATGGCAATTGGAATGATATTAACTCCGATTTATTTATTATCGATGTTACGGCAAATCTTCTATGGATACAAGCAATTTGATAGTATAAACAGTCTATTTTTGGATTCTGGACCCCGTGAACTATTTGTTTCAATTTCGATTTTTTTACCTATAGTAGGAATTGGCATATATCCCGATTTCGTCCTCTCACTGTCGGTTGATAAGGTACAAGCTATTCTATCTAATTACTTTTATAGATAGGTTTCATATAATATTTTCATATAACAATAAATAGGTTTCTTCAACAAGCTTCTCTTCATTCAAAAAA
>NZ_BSPX01000212.1:0-1114 GCF_030161255.1 Zoogloea oryzae | reverse complement strand
CCGGCAAAGAGCCAGTTCTTGCGCCCGATGGCAATCGGCCGAATCTGGTTCTCGATCCAGTTGTTATCGATGGGGATGCGCCCATCCGTCAGGTAATGGGTCAGCGCCGCCCAGCGTTTGAGGGTGTAGTCGATGGCTTTGGCGCTGGATGAGCCGTTGGGGATCTTGCCCCGACACGCCAGCAGCCAGGCTTTCAAGTCTTCCAGCAGCGGTTTCGCCCGTGTTTCTCGTAGCGCCTGACGGGCGTCGGGCGCCAGTTCCCGCGCAGCCTCCTCGATGGCGTAGAGCGCAGCGATGCGCTCCAGCGCCTCGGCGGCGATCTGGCTCTGCCCGTGTTCCTGAAGCTCGAAGAACTTGCGTCGGGCGTGGGCCATGCAGCCGGCTTCGGTCACGCCTTGGGCGATCAAGGCCTTGTAGCCCGCGTAATCGTCGCAGACGAGGGTGCCACGCCAGTTGCCGAGGAATTCCTGGGCGTGCTTGCCGGCGCGGCTGTCGGCAAAGTCGTAGATCACCGCTCGGACCGGATCGTGGGCGCCGATGCTGTAGGACCACAGGTAGGCCCGGTGGGTCTTGCCGGCCCCGGGGTCGAGCATCGCCACTGGCGTCTCGTCGGCATGCAGTACCGGGAAGGCGAGGAGTTCTGCCTTCAGGGCATCGACCAGAGGCTGCAACTGCACGCCCATCTGACCGACCCATTGGGCGAGCGTGGATTGGGGAATCGCGAGCCCGGCCCGGCCGAAGATGCCTTCCTGGCGGTACAGCGGCAAATGATCCTGGTACTTGGCCACCAGCACCTGAGCCAGCAGGCCGGCGGTGGGCAGGCCCTTGTCGATCACATGGGCCGGCACCGGGGCCTGGATCAGGGTTTCGCACGCCTGGCAGACCCACTTGCCGCGGACGTGGCGCTCGACGCTGAAGCTGCCGGGGGTGTAGTCGAGCTTCTCCGCCACGTCCTCACCGATGCGCTTCATCTGGCAGCCACAGGCGCAGGTGGTGCTGTCCGGCTCGTGATGGATCTCGGTGCGAGGCAGTTCGGGCGGCAGAGGTTTGCGCTTGGCCTGGCCCTTGGCGGATGCGGGTTTGCCGGAGAGCTGCTCAAGCTCCTCGGTCATCG
>NZ_BSPX01000211.1:0-1151 GCF_030161255.1 Zoogloea oryzae | reverse complement strand
CGACACCTAAATACAATCCCAACATGTGTATTAGTAACCCGCGTTTTTAAGATTAAAAACATGGAAAGAAGTTTGATTAAGGTCGCATGTCCTGATAACGTGAAACACGCTAGGAAATACCCGCTAAATTACGGTTTCCCGTTGTAGTGTATAGAGGCGGGGTCGAACTACAGGGAGATTAAATGACAAACTAAATACTAGGCCGATTGAATAAAATGTTTTTGTTTTATATAAAATCTAAATACGATAGTAAAACTAATTTATATGATCAAAGAAATAAATAAGAACACTAAGGCTTCGGAATCGCCCCTTCAATTCATAGCTTTAAATAAACTTAATGTTTTTGTCCTAGTTTCTTTACCCATCATTGTTCTTGGTCGGACACAAGATGTTTGTAAAATACCCCTAAATCTGTGGTTAAGCATCTAGAGGATGTCATTAATCCGTTGGTAAAGTTGTTTACCAAGAATCATCAACTCAACCTTGGTCGGGCTTGAGAAGTGAACCTTAGCAGCTCATACTTCTTATGATCGTAAAACCTCGCTCACGGGTAGCACAACGAGATTTATATCTTAAAGTTATTGAATATCGAATTGTAGCTATGGTTAAGCCTACATTCTATTATTCTAACTTCATTAAAAGCAAGTATGAACTATAAACTAAGAGTTAACATTAAGGAAACCTATTGCTAATCCAAGAAGGGGCTCATCCTAGCCTTAGCTAGGTTATTAGCCTCTCATCTTGGATATCATCGCATTCATATTAATTAATAACATAAACACAAGATGATACTTGGAAGAAAGAGAAAGCTACTAAGAGTCTTAAATCTTATTCAAATTCCAAGATGAAGATTACAATGGTGAAGGGCTCCTTTTATAGGAGAACCCAAAGATCTTCTAGATCTTTACAATATATTATATACATCATGATTTACTTCCTTAAATAAAACGAGATGTTTGATAAATGAGCATTTCCAGATGTTGAAAAATTCATTCCGGCTTCGTCACACATGGGAAAAATCCCATATTTTGTAGCCATGAGCCTTGGTCAGTGGTCTAGCTTGTGTCCAAAATTCATCTCTATCGGACTACGTTTGGCCTCTCTGCTGCATGCATCTTTTCAGTCGTTCTGTGAATTTTTGCACTTTGATC
>NZ_BSPX01000210.1:839-1154 GCF_030161255.1 Zoogloea oryzae | reverse complement strand
TTACACTTCACGCTCCAAATTCTTGAAAGTTGGGCCAATATTGTTTAGGTGAAACAGAGGATATCTCCACGGGGGGAGAGAACGGGGAAATTCCATATGACCCAATATGTCTGCCAAGTCGCACTATATGTCAACCCAAGTCGCTTCTTCGTCTCCAGGAATCCGAAAAGCTACTCTTGGCACACCAATGGGCATAAAATGAAAGCGACAAAATGTATTTTCACTTTAATGTAAAAAATATGGCTATTGTTTAGTTCCTTTAATCCTATGGTCTTTTTTCTATCTTATCTTCTTATCCATAGACTAAAACGTTCC
>NZ_BSPX01000210.1:0-821 GCF_030161255.1 Zoogloea oryzae | reverse complement strand
AAGACAAAATGAATAAAGTCAAATTTTTAAGAATGAGCTGGGCTATTCAAATTTTGAACAAGTTTCGATGCATTTTCGAATAGAAAAAAGGGACCAATACCCCATTGCGTATTGGTACTTATCGGGTATAGAATAGATTTGTTTCTTTTTGTTCTTAGGAACGGACTTGTTCCTTTATTACCAACGGAATGCAATAAATATTAACCCTTGCTATGATATAATCCACCGAAAAGGGACGCTCCATAGGATAGTCTTTCCCAATGCGATAAAGTAACATAGTGTCTATTTTTCTTTGATTAAAGGGGTATTTACATGGGTTTACCTTGGTATCGTGTTCATACCGTCGTATTGAATGATCCCGGCCGGTTGCTTGCTGTTCATATAATGCATACAGCTCTGGTTGCTGGTTGGGCCGGTTCAATGGCTTTATATGAATTAGCAGTTTTTGACCCTTCTGACCCCGTTCTTGATCCAATGTGGAGGCAAGGTATGTTTGTTATACCCTTTATGACTCGTTTAGGAATAACCAATTCCTGGGGGGTTGGAGTATAACAGGAGGGTCTATCACAAATCCGGGTATTTGGAGTTACGAAGGTGTAGCTGGAGCACATATATTTTTTTCTGGTTTATGCTTCTTGGCAGCTATCTGGCATTGGGTATATTGGGATCTAGAAATATTTACGGATAGTCGTACAGGAAAACCCTCTTTGGATTTGCCCAAGATCTTTGGAATTCATTTATTTCTCGCAGGGGTAGGGTGCTTTGGGTTTGGCGCATTTCATGTAACAGGGTTGTATGGTCCTGGCATTTGGGTATCCGAT
>NZ_BSPX01000209.1:821-1161 GCF_030161255.1 Zoogloea oryzae | reverse complement strand
CCCGGGATTGTAGTTCAATTGGTTAGAGCACCGCCCTGTCAAGGCGGAAGCTGCGGGTTCGAGCCCCGTCAGTCCCGACCTAGGATCTGATGAATTCATGCATTTATCTATTTCCAAATATTGATTGAAATATTCCTTATTTTTTATTTCACTTCTACTATTTTGTGAACAATGAAGATGGCTTAGATAATACTTCATAATAGATATTCACTTCTATTATCTATATAATACTAAGTAATAATAGTATAGTGTAGATATAGTAGATAAGAATTCTATAAGGAAGACGAAAGAATGGAAAGGATACAAAAAAAAGAAATGGTATTTAAAATGAGACCCGAGG
>NZ_BSPX01000209.1:0-804 GCF_030161255.1 Zoogloea oryzae | reverse complement strand
ACAATGAGACACGAGGTTCTTTTTTGGATTTTATATGGATAAAAGAGATTCCTATGTTAGACTATTTCATTCCTCATGATATTTGATAATCATTATCTTATTATTCATGATAATGATCTGATTCAATATCAGAGGGATGCAATCAATCCCAATGAATTTACAGGCCAAGTTTGATCGTCTTTATGGGATTAAATCCCTAATTATTGTGAAGTCAAAAAAATAATATATATTATGGAAGTTAATATTCTTGCATTTATTGCTACTGCACTGTTCATTCTAGTTCCCACCGCTTTTTTACTTATTATTTACGTAAAAACAGTAAGTCAAAAAAATTAATTTGAGTCAAGCTTGACTTCTTAGTTCTTGTAAATGTTTTTAAGTAAATAAAAGGGATTCAAATTCCAGGTATCAAATGAAATGAAGGGACTATAAATCAATCGTATCTTAGATCTCAGAGTATGGTTAGAAAGAAAGTTTAATATCTTACTTTCTTACCATACTATCTATTATTTTCGAACTTAACTATAAATGGATAAAGAAATATTGTATTTTGATTTGTAATGATTCCCAACAATCCCATATAATTGAGTGTTGGTTTTTACTTTTAAATTTACTTTGAAATCTTAAAGTTATAATTACTAACTACTAGGTTTTTCTTTTTTCATAATTTCCTAGATGGATCATATCCTGCGGGATCCATTGAAAGAATCAATGTAATAAGACTAGTATGGGCTTATCCAAGAAGTATATATAATACATATATACGAAACCGATAAATCCTTTTTTGATCATTTCGAAGGAGTA
>NZ_BSPX01000208.1:857-1163 GCF_030161255.1 Zoogloea oryzae | reverse complement strand
AATGAGGGTCCCAAATTGCATGAGCAATGGGTCTTACATGTAAAGGGTCCTGTACCCACGACTCAAAGTTTCCTTGCCAAGCTACATGAAAAAGATTTCCGGATGTCCAAAGAAAAATAATGGCTAACTGTCCGAAGTGAGAAGCAAAAATATTCTGATAAAGACGTTCCTCAGTAATATCATCATGACTCTCGAAGTCATGTGCAGTAGCAATACCAAACCAAATACGACGAGTAGTGGGGTCCTGGGCTAAGCCTTGGCTAAACCTTGGAAATCTTAATGTCATAATGCCTTTCAAATCCTCCT
>NZ_BSPX01000208.1:357-789 GCF_030161255.1 Zoogloea oryzae | reverse complement strand
AAGAATGCCCATGTTGTGGCAATTCCACCCAGAAGGTAATGGGTTACTCCTACAGCACGTCCTTGTACAATGCTCAAGGCTCTAGGCTGAGTAGCAGGAGCAACTTTTAATTTGTTATGAGCCCAAACGATGGATTCAATCAGTTCTTGCCAATAACCACGGCCGCTGAATAGAAACATTAAACTGAAAGCCCAGACAAAATGAGCACCTAGGAAAAAAAGTCCGTAGGCGGATAATGATGAGCCGTAAGATTGAATTACCTGGGATGCTTGTGCCCATAAGAAATCACGGAGCCAACCATTAATAGTAATCGCACTTTGCGCAAAGTTTCCGCCCGTGATATGCGTTATGACTCCTTGATCATTTATACTACCCCAAACATCCGACTGCATTTTCCAACTAAAATGAAATATTACTACTGAAATGGAATCG
>NZ_BSPX01000208.1:0-289 GCF_030161255.1 Zoogloea oryzae | reverse complement strand
CAGGCGGATACTTGACATGTCCCCCCTCTTCCAGGCCCGTCACAAGGGAAACGAAAACCCAGATTTGCTTTATCAGGTATTAAACGAGAACTACGAGCAAATAAAACACCCTTCAATAGTATCAATACCGTCACATGGATCGTAAATGCGTGAATGTGATGGACTAAGAAATCCGCAGTTCCTAATGGAATAGGTAACAAAGCAACTTTTCCGCCTACCGCGACTAAGCCATCGCCCCCCCAAGTCAAGCTAGTGCTTGCGGTTGCACCAGGCGCGGTTGCACCGGGTG
>NZ_BSPX01000207.1:0-1166 GCF_030161255.1 Zoogloea oryzae | reverse complement strand
AAAGACGCATGGTAGCCCTTCGAGCCGATGAAATTAGTAATATTATCCGTGAACGGATTGAGCAATATACTAGAGAAGTAAAGATTTTGAATACCGGGACCGTACTTCAAGTGGGTGACGGTATTGCTCGTATTCATGGGCTTGATGAAGTAATGTCTGGTGAATTAGTAGAATTTGATGAGGGTACAGTAGGTATTGCTCTGAACTTAGAATCCAATAATGTTGGTGTTGTATTAATGGGTGACGGTTTGATGATCCAAGAGGGAAGTTCTGTAAAAGCAACAGGAAGAATTGCTCAAATACCTGTGAGCGAGTCTTATTTAGGTCGTGTTGTAAATGCTCTGGCGAAACCTATTGATGGTAAAGGTAAAATTTCAGCTTCCGAATCGCGGTTAATAGAATCGCCCGCTCCAGGCATTATTTCGAGACGTTCTATATATGAACCTCTTCAAACAGGACTTATTGCTATTGATTCCATGATTCCTATCGGACGTGGGCAAAGGGAATTGATTATTGGGGACAGACAGACCGGGAAAACCGCGGTAGCCACCGATACTATTCTCAATCAAATGGGACAAAATGTAATATGTGTTTATGTAGCTATTGGTCAAAAAGCATCTTCTGTGGCTCAAGTAGTCACTACGTTCCAAGAGCGGGGCGCAATGGAATACACTATTGTAGTAGCCGAAACCGCGGATGCGCCTGCTACATTACAATACCTTGCTCCTTATACGGGAGCAGCTCTGGCTGAATATTTTATGTACCGTGAGCGACATACTTTAATAATTTATGATGATCCCTCCAAGCAGGCCCAAGCGTATCGCCAAATGTCTCTTCTGTTAAGAAGACCACCCGGTCGCGAAGCTTATCCGGGAGATGTTTTTTATTTGCATTCACGCCTTTTAGAAAGAGCCGCTAAATCAAGTTCTAGTTTTGGTGAAGGAAGTATGACTGCTTTACCAATCGTTGAGACTCAATCGGGCGATGTTTCAGCTTATATCCCTACCAATGTAATTTCCATTACAGATGGGCAAATCTTCTTATCCGCCGATTTATTCAATTCCGGGATTCGACCTGCTATTAATGTGGGTATTTCTGTCTCCCGAGTGGGATCCGCCGCTCAAATTAAAGCCATGAAACAAGTAGCTGGGAAATTAAAGTTGGAA
>NZ_BSPX01000206.1:0-1177 GCF_030161255.1 Zoogloea oryzae | reverse complement strand
TGGCGACGGCCTCGACGGCCTCGCCGGAGCGCAGCGCGCCTTCGCGCAGGCGCAGCGGCCGCTCGCCCAGCTTGCCGGCCTGCACCTGCCCGTCGGGCGTCACGCAGGCCTTGGCGCTGACGCCCGACAGATCGGTGCTGAGCCAGTGGGCCTTGTCGGCGCCCTTGGCGCTGGCCGCGCCTTCGCCCCACACCTCCACGCTGTCGAAGGCCGCCGGCACCTGCTGAAGGGCCAGCTGGGTGACCGTCTCGCCGAAGGTGAATTGATGGTCGGCGCTGCCCGACTTGGGCGTGGCGCAGTGGATCTTGCCGGCGCCGTCGGCAAACAGCCCGGCACCGCACAGGGTGGCCAGCCCGCGCAGGTGGCCCAGGGCGGTGGGGCCCCGGTGCAGGGCCCAGGCGGAAAGCTCCGGCCCCTTGGCGATGGTGCCGGCGGTGGCGCCGGCCTTGCCGATCAGATCCTTGATGATGAAGTCGGCCGAGACGCTCTCGTAGGCGCCCTCCACCTCGGTCTGGCCCAGACGGGTGAAGGCGCCGTGGGCGACGATGCGCTGGCCGGTTGTGCCGGCCTCCACCGCGGCCACGGTGCCGGTGAACACTGCCACCATGCCGCTGCCCACGTCCAGCTTGACCTCCACCGGGTCGCCGGAGGCGGGCGGCAGGCCGTCGGCCAGCTCGATGAAGCAGTGGGCGGCGGGGCCGTCCATGTCGAGCTCGACCCGCAGCTGCAGCAGCTGGCGGGTGGATTCGCTGGCCGTGCTGCTGGCCGTGGCGCCGCCCACCTGGATGCGGAACGCGGTGCGCGGGGTGGCGGGTTTCATACGTCCAGCCCCTGGCGCCGGGCGGCGTCGCGTAGCAGCGCCACGAGGGCGTCTTCCAGCTGGCGCGGATCGCGGCCGGCGGTGTCGGTGGCCTCGCCGCCAAGGGCGACGGTTACGTTGAACTGGTTGGTGACGCGCGGGGTGTCGGTGGCCATGTCGGAGGGCGCGTCCCGGCCGGCGGGCAGGGCCGCGTCGGTGAGCTGCCAGGCCTTGTCGAGCACCGGGTCCATGGCCTGCATCACCCGGGTCAGGGCCGGGTTGCGGGGGAGCAGGCTGGGGGCAGCCGTGCCGTGGCTGAGGGTGGGCGACGGGGCGGCGGCGTCGGGCTCCGGTTCGGCGAGCGGGGCGGCTTCGTCA
>NZ_BSPX01000205.1:0-1180 GCF_030161255.1 Zoogloea oryzae | reverse complement strand
CTTCGAAGCTGTTCAGCCGGAGAGTGAAAAGACCAAGATCATGATAGCCAGCATGTACCTCACAGACGATGCCAAGCTCTGGTGGCGTACAAGGTGTGAAAATGTTGAATTCAGAGAAATGACTGTCCAGACTTGGGAAGACTTCAAAAGAGAACTTATGGCTCAGTTCATGCCACAAAATGATGATTTTGCAGCCAGAGGCCAACTCAGACGGTTGAAACAAGCAGGGAGCATTCGAGATTATATTAAGACATTCTCAACACTCCTTGAGATCACGGAAATGTCTGAAAAAGATCAGTTGTACGAGTTTCTTGAGGGCTTGGAACCATGGCTCCAGATAGAACTTCAGAAACAACAGGTGAAGAATGTATACACCGCAATGGCGACTGCCGAGCGACTTTGTGACTATAGCTCCCTCAACAACAGAGGAAAAATCCCTCAAAATGTGTCTCAAGCTCCACAGAAGAGTGCGAACGCGGGGACCTCGAACAAATTTGGGAACAACCATACAAGGAGTGGAAGTGAACCCTCTAATAACTATGGGGGAGGCACATACAAGCCACCACAATCCTCCGCTAGTAGTGCAGGATCTTCAGTCTCGAAGGCTCCATACAGATCGCCACAATGGGTTCCGCCTCAATGTTTCTTTTGTCGTAGTAAACAGCACATAACGGCCAATTGTGATCAAAAGGAAGCCCTTAATGCCATAGCATGTGAATATATGGCAAAGAAAGCTGAAGAAAGAGAAAGAGAAGAAGCCAATATGGGATCCCTACATCTATGTGCAGCCGTAGCCAGTCAAGTTGTTGAGCCTACGACTGCTAAGAAGGGCCTCCTGTACGTGAGTCTCATCATTAAAGGAGATACATCTCCAGCCATGATAGACACGGGTGCTACTCACAACTTCCTTGCCATTGAAGAAGCAAAGCGACTTGGCTTACCAATTGAGAAGCGATCCAGCACAATGAAAGCCGTCAATTCTGCAGCTAAGCCAGTTCATGGGATTGTAAATAATGTACCCATCACAATGGACTCATGGAGTGGTAAAACAAGTTTCTTAGTTGTTGATCTCGATGACTTTAAGGTGATCATGGGATTGGAGTTCCTAGACCAACACAAGGTCGTGTTGCTGTCGTACGTCGATTCCATGTTGATAGGAGGTGAGAACCCTATCATGATA
>NZ_BSPX01000204.1:0-1180 GCF_030161255.1 Zoogloea oryzae | reverse complement strand
TCAGCTACAGCATTGTCGGTGGCGCCGACGCCGCGAAATTCACCATCAACGCCAGCACCGGCGCGTTGAGCTTCGTCACCGCGCCCGACTACGAAGCGCCCACCGACAGCGGCGGCAACAACGTCTACGACGTCACCGTCCAGGTTTCCGATGGCACGCTGACCAGCACCCAGGCCATCGCCGTCACGGTAACGCCGGTTAACGACAACACCCCGACGATCACCAGCGGCGCCGCGGCCAGCGTCGCAGAGAACGGTACGGCCGTGATGACGGTCACCGCGACGGACGCCGACCTGCCGGCGCAGACCCTCAGCTACAGCATTGTCGGTGGCGCCGACGCCGCGAAATTCACCATCAACGCCAGCACCGGCGCGTTGAGCTTCGTCACCGCGCCCGACTACGAAGCGCCCACCGACAGCGGCGGCAACAACGACTACGACGTCACCGTCCAGGTTTCCGATGGCGCGTTGACCAGCACCCAGGCGATCGCCGTCACCGTCACCCCGGTGAACGACAACACCCCCGCGATCACCAGCAGCGCCGCGGCCAGCGTCGCCGAGAACGGTACGGCCGTGATGACGGTCACCGCGACGGACGCCGACCTGCCGGCCCAGACCCTCAGCTATTCGATTGTCGGTGGCGCCGACGCCGCCAAGTTCTCGATCAACGGCACCACCGGCGCCCTCAGTTTCGTCACCGCCCCGGACTACGAAGCCCCGACCGACGCCGGCGCGAACAACGTTTACGACGTCACCGTGCAGGTTTCCGACGGTACGCTGACCAGCACCCAGGCCATCGCCGTCACGGTGACGCCAGTGAACGACAACACCCCGACGATCACCAGCAGTGCCACCGCCAGCGTCGCCGAAAACACCACCGCCGTGATGACGGTCACCGCCACCGACGCCGACCTGCCGGTCCAGACGCTGAGCTACAGCATCGTCGGCGGCGCCGACGCTGCGAAGTTCACCATCAACAGCAGCACCGGCGCGCTGAGTTTCCTCGCTGCGCCGAACTACGAAGCGCCCACCGACAGCGGCGGCAACAATGTCTACGACGTGACCATCCAGGTGAGCGACGGTGCGCTGACCAGCACCCAGGCCATCGCCGTCACGGTAACGCCGGTTAACGACAACACCCCGACGATCACCAGCGGCGCCACGGCCAGTGTCGCCGAGAA
>NZ_BSPX01000203.1:0-274 GCF_030161255.1 Zoogloea oryzae | reverse complement strand
CACGTCGAGGTACTGCAGAAAAAAAAACTGCAAAATTCGATCCAATTTATCGTAATCGATTAGTTAACATGTTGGTTAACCGTATTCTGAAACACGGAAAAAAAGCATTGGCTTATCAAATTTTCTATCGAGCCCTGAAAGAGATTCAACAAAAGACAAAAAAAAATCCACTATCTGTTTTACGTGAAGCAATACGTAGAATAACTCCCAATATAGCAGTAAAAGCAAAACGTAGAAGCGGGTCGACTCATAAAGTTCCCAGTGAAATCAAATC
>NZ_BSPX01000202.1:0-1210 GCF_030161255.1 Zoogloea oryzae | reverse complement strand
CTGCGGTTTTCCGTTCATAGGCCGTGGGCGGCAGGTAGCCCAGCGTCGAGTGCAGACGGACGTTGTTGTAGAACCCGACGATGTAATCGGTAATGTCACGACACGCCTCGGCGTGGTTGGCGTAGTCGTTCTGCCAGACCCGCTCCCTCTTCAGATTGAGGAAGAAGCGCTCCATGACAGCATTGTCCCAACAGTTGCCTTTGCGACTCATGCTGCCCGTCAGGCCATGGCGGCTCAGCAAGGCACGGTGGGCTTCGCTGGCGTACTGACTGCCGCGGTCGGAATGCACGATCAGGCCCGCCGGCGGTTGGCGCTGCGTAATGGCCATCTGCAAGGCCGAGCACACCAGTTCGGCAGGCATGTTCGGCGCCATGGCCCAGCCGACAATCTTGCGCGAGTACAGATCCAGCACCGCCGCCAGGTACAGCCAGCCACTGCGCGTGCGGATGTAGGTGATGTCCGAGACCCAGGCTGCATTGGCCGTGGCTGGAGTGAAGTGCCGGTTCAGCACATTGTCGGCAATGGGCAAGCTATGGCGGCTGTCGGTGGTGTGAATGAATTTGCGCCGCCACACCGGACGTAGCCCATTGATACGCATGAGGGTTCGTATCCGGTATCGCCCCACGCGAAGCCCCTGCGCATGCAGGACGGCCCGCAGGCGCCGGCTGCCATAGCAGCGTCCGGAGGCGGTGAAGGCGGCGCGCAGGTGGGTGCTCGTTGGGCAAACCCTGGCGGGTTCGCCCCTGCGTGAGCGGGCGGCGTAGAAGCCCGAACGACTCACGCCCAGCAACCGGCACAGCAATGCGGTGTTGTCGGCCTTCTCTTGCAACTGAGCGATGCACCGGTAGGTCATTTCAGTTCGCGGGCAAAGAAGGCCGACGCTTTTTTCAACAGGTCATTGTCCTGGCGAAGCTGCCGATTCTCCGCCTCGAGCTGGCGAATGCGTTGCTGTTCAGCCGTCAGCGGCTTGCCGATGCCTGCCTGTCCGCTTTGCTCCGCATCGAGTTGCGCCAGCCAGCGGCGCACCGCGGTCTCTCCCAGACCCATGTCGCGGCATACTTGGCCGACGCTCAGGCCTTGGTCCCTGATCATCTGGACGACTTGCAGCTTGAAGCTCGCATCGAACGCCCGGCGTTTCTGTTTCATCAAGTTCTCCTCTACGGGTGGATGATCCACCTATCGAGGTGTCCGAGGAAATTAGACCACTACA
>NZ_BSPX01000201.1:0-1224 GCF_030161255.1 Zoogloea oryzae | reverse complement strand
GAGGGCCTTGCCCACCGAGCCCGGCGCTGCGGTGGGGCCGGGGCCAGTGGCGCTGCGGCGGATCTGGTTTGCCGCTGCCGCGCAGGCGGGGCACGGCTTCGGGCCGGCTGCGCAGGCCGGGCAGTCGAGCTTTACCGGCGCGGATGTGCCCACCAGGGTTTCGGCGAGGCGGTCTGCCGCTGCTTCTTCGGGCGCATGGGCAGCGCCCACCCGCGAATTGGCGTCTTTACCGTGCTTCGGCTCAACCGCGGCGTGGGTTGCCGGCATGGCCTACTTCTTCACGTCTCCACCCAGCGCAGCGCGGATCGGGGCGGGCACGAAGGGCGCCTTGAGCAGGTCGATGGTCACGAACACCCCGACGCCGGCTGGCGTGGCGCCCGCGCCGGCGGGGGCCGGCAGGGATTTCATGACCGTCGAGGTCTGGCCGTCGAGGCCGGTGACGGTGGGCTTCCAGTCGAGCCCGACGCCGCTGCCGGCCTGCAGGGACACCCCCGGCATCACGCCCCAGGTGGCCTTGGCCGAGCTGAGGCTGACGCCGCCGGACGGGTCGAGGCTCCAGCCCAGGTCGAGGCTGAGTGTCATGGGCGGCATCCAAGACAGCTTCCGGTGGGCGAGGCCCAGCAGATCGTCGCCCGAGAACGAGGCCTTGAGCTGCGTGGGGCCGCCCGGGGTGGCCGGGAGGATGTAGCGGAAGTCGGTGAGGGTGGAATACGGGATCAGCCCCAGCGGGGCGACGAGGTTCACATCCGACAGCAGCTTGCGCCCGGCCGGGTCGGCCAGCCCGGCGCCCAGGGCGAGGCCGTAGGTGCCGGCCCCAAAGCCGGCCACGCCGACCTTCTCGCCGGTGCCAAGGGCGTTCCACTGACCGAGGGCGTAACGCTTGGCCGGGTCGAGGAGGGTCTGCTTGACGCCTTCGTTCTCCTTCGCCTGTTCGACGACCGTCTTGACGCCCTCCGTCAGCACCTCGGCGGCCTTGTCGCCGTCTTCGGGCTTGGCGGCTTCCTCAAGCTGGATGGCCGGCTGGCGGCGCGCGCCTTGCTCCAGCACATGGCCCAGCTCGTGGCCCAGCAGGCGGCGGCCCTCGTGGGTGCCGGGCTGCCAGCGGCCGGGGGCGAAGCCGATGTCGCGGCCGGCGGCAAAGGCGTTGGCGCCCAGGTCGACGGCGGCGGAGGCGTCGGGATGCACGCGCACGTCGGCGAGCCTCGCGCCCAGGCGGTTCTCGAA
>NZ_BSPX01000200.1:0-1229 GCF_030161255.1 Zoogloea oryzae | reverse complement strand
TTTGTAGAGAAATGATATATTTCCTATATCTTTATTTTTAGCAACTTAAGGGTTCCCTTCTCTTATAAAATGTAATTCATTCTTTGTTTGGTACTACTTTTGTAGAAGCTAAAGCAGAGTTTCATAATCCATTATTATTATTTTTGTGTTTAATAATTTAGATCTAGATTTGGTTATAGAGTGTCTAGTACGACCAATAATATTTAATCACAATGTTATTGGTTTGTTACTGAGAAAAATCATAGTTCTTTCATCTTTACTTAATCATAGTATTGGTGAATGACTATGGTGAAGAGGGAACATTGGGTTAATCATACTCGATAATTCCGCGCTCACTAGAAATCTAGATCGGATCATTAGTTCCTACTTAATCATAGAGGAACCTGATGATCCAATGGTCTTTTGTCCATGTGCATAAATTCATAGGGCTTTAATCATAAGCCCTATCTTTTGACCCGTGATAGACTTAATCATAGCTATCATTGGAAGATACAATTATTAGCTTATAGGATTGGTAAACAATAGTTAGAGTAGTCCTTAGCCGAGGCTACAGTCTCTCATATCTATAAACCCCTTTAAAGTAATATTAATTATTTATTTATTTTCTAAAACCAAAACCTAATACGTTCACTCCCCGAACGATCCCGTATCACTATATTATTTCTTAACGTAAAATCATTAGTTTAGTAAAACACAGATTTTGCGTTTATCAAATTGGATATACACAGAAATGTGTATTAATTAGATGCCTAATACTTATTATTTAATCAACCTGAGTTATGTTTATTTAACTATTAGTGTAGTTTTTATGTTTCAGGTAAAGAATTACTGTTGGAGTTGATTTGTTGCTATTTGGAGCCTAAAAGGAAAGTCTACCTAAAGAATAAAGAATATTTGAAGATATGAAGAATATTTCCTCATTGAAGAATATTTGAAGATTTGTAAAGAAAGGATATATTTTCTGTATCTTTATTTATAGCAACTTAAGGGTTCCCTTCTCCTATAAAAGGGACCCTAACTCCTCATTGTAATTCATTCTTTGCTTGGTACTACTTTTGTAGAGGCTAAGCAAAGTTTCATAATAAAATATTGTTTCTTCTTCCTTGTGTTCATTCCTTTTAATCATGAAGGCAATGATCAATAGCATGGAGAACTAAACCCCTCTAGCTTAGGCTGAGGATGATTCTCTAGCTAAAGTGAGCCAATTTTATTTATTAATAATTTAGATT
>NZ_BSPX01000199.1:0-1227 GCF_030161255.1 Zoogloea oryzae | reverse complement strand
CCAGCACCGGCCGCTTGCCGGCCTCGGCCAGCAGCGCCACCGGCGGCGCCGAGCCGCTGCCGGCGATCACACCCTGCAGGGTCAGGTGGGGCATCGTCGGGGCCGCGCCGGGCAGCTGGGGCAGCGAGGCCGAGGCCGGTGGCAGGTTGTGGGATGCCACCGGCAGCAGCCCGGCATCCTCGGCGGCCCACAGGCCCAGCACCACCGCCAGCCCTGCGAACACCACAATGCGCTGGATGTGGTCGTAGTCGAACCACTTCATTCCGAGATCTCCATCCGGGCAAGGCACGCCGGCGCCCGTTTCCTGACGGACCCATCGGGACACGCTAAGCCGCATGAGTTGTTTTTGCATGGCCGTACCGTATCACCCGGTCTAGCGTATCTTGCTGCCATGTCACGTGTTTTTACCGTTTTTACGTGATTTAGAGTTTCGTCGGGGCAAGGTGTGGCGCGCATCACGCCAGCAACGGGGCATCCGGCCAGAAAATGGACGGGTGCCCACTTTCTGCATTGCATGCGGAGCCCGCCATGACCTCCAGACCCTTCTTCACCGTCCGCGTGACCGCCGCGATCCTGCTCATCCTGCTGGCGGTGCCCAGCGGCCTGTGGGCGGCCGACGACCATTCCCACCACATGCACAGCCTGCACGCCGTCTCGTCGGTGAGCCGCAGCGAGGTCGCCTACGCCATGCCGGCGGTCAGCCTGCGCAACCAGGACGGGGTGAGCGCGGCCTTTCCGGCGCTGGTGGATGACGGCCGGCCGGTGCTGCTCAACTTCATCTACACCAGCTGCACGGCGATCTGCCCGCCGATGACGCGGATCTTTGCCGAAGTGCGCGAAGGCCTCGGCGCCGACCGGGCCCGGGTGCGCATGGTGTCGGTGTCCATCGACCCGGAGCAGGACACGCCGGCCCGCCTCAAGGCCTACGCCCGCCAGTACGGCGCCGGGG
The DNA here is from genome assembly GCF_030161255.1 of Zoogloea oryzae. Classification (NCBI taxonomy): domain Bacteria; kingdom Pseudomonadati; phylum Pseudomonadota; class Betaproteobacteria; order Rhodocyclales; family Zoogloeaceae; genus Zoogloea; species Zoogloea oryzae. The sequence continues at coordinate 278 of NZ_BSPX01000199.1, read as the reverse complement.
TGGGCACCGACTGGCTGTTCCTCACCGGCAGCGACGCCGCCAGCAGCGCCGTTCAGAAGGCCTTCAACGCCTACCGGCCCGACAAGATGGGCCACACGCCGGTGAGCTTCCTGCGCCGTGCGCCGGGCCAGCCGTGGGTGCGCCTCGACGGCATGGCCCAGGCCGACCGCATCCTGGCCGAACTCCGCCCGATGCTCGCCAAATGAGCGCGGTCGCCGTGCGCGCCCTGGCCGTCGCCGCCGCTGCGCTTGCCGCGGGCAGCGCGCTGGCCGATGCCG
>NZ_BSPX01000198.1:903-1231 GCF_030161255.1 Zoogloea oryzae | reverse complement strand
CAGCTTCCGGCGGGTAGTCTGGAAGTCCAGCCAACAAGTCTGGGCGCAGCTCCACGAAGAGGCGTTCCGGTATTTTGGCGGGGTCCCCAGCTATGTCGTGCTCGACAACCTGAAGGAAGGCGTCCTCAAGCCGGATTTGTACGAGCCCCAGCTCAACCCGATTTACAGCGCGATGCTGGCTCATTACGCCGTGGTCGCCGATCCCGCGCGCGTGGCCGATCCAAATCGGAAAGGATGCGTCGAGAATGCGATTCAACATACCCAGGGCACTGCGCTGGCCGGACGGCGCTTCGAGACGCTGGAGGCGCAAAACGAGTTCTTGAGGCAC
>NZ_BSPX01000198.1:393-876 GCF_030161255.1 Zoogloea oryzae | reverse complement strand
ACGCATCCACGGCAGCACGCGCCGTCAGGTCGAGGCGATGTTCCAGGAAGAGAAGCCGCACCTGCGGCCGCTGCCTGTCGCTCCCTTCCGCATCTTCACCGAAGTCGTCCGGACTGTCTGCGACGACACCACCGTACGCGTCGACAACAGCTATTACGCCGCGCGGCCCGCGCCGATCGGCAGCCAGGTCGTCGTGCGCATCTACACCACCACGATCGAGATCCGTGATCGCCACACCCGTGCGCTGCTGCGTGTTCATTCCCGGATGGCGCACCCCGGTTCTGTCGTCCTGCCGACCAGCGAACGGCCGTTCAACCCGTCGCGGCAAACCGCCGTGCTGCTGGCGAGCGCCGAGCGCATCGGACCGCAGACCAGGGCCTTGTGCCAGCAGGTGTTCGACACCGAAGGGCGCCCCGGACAGCGCGCGATGTGGGGCATTGTCGGGCTGGGCCGGAAGTATCCGGCGCGGCTGGTCGAGCCGGC
>NZ_BSPX01000198.1:0-291 GCF_030161255.1 Zoogloea oryzae | reverse complement strand
ACAGGCGATCGAGCAGGTTGGAGTGACGCCACAGCCGGCATCGCCGCTCACCCAGGATCATCCGCTGATCCGTACCCCCGCGGAATACGGCGACCTCTTCAGCCGCGCTGTGCGGCGCGACGCCGACGACAATGGTCGGCAGGCCGAGGCTCACGACGATCACGCCACGGCAATCCGCGCTCGTGTCCCCTGCGCAACCCCGGCCAACTCCGGCGCCACGAGCGCTCCCGCTGCACCTTCTCACCTTAAACTGGAGACCTAGCCACATGATGACCATGCCGGAAATTGAGC
>NZ_BSPX01000197.1:0-1234 GCF_030161255.1 Zoogloea oryzae | reverse complement strand
GATCATTCAAGTCAGGTTTCTTTGTTATTGGGATAGGTGAATTCTTAAGGATCCATCCCCCGTAGGAACCGGACATGACGATTTTTCGTCATCCGGCTCGAGCAAAAAGAAAAAAATTAAGATAAAATATAGAGATCATCCATACCCACATATAGGAATAAATGTACGAAAAGATTGTAGTAACCAGATTCTATGTTTGCAATGCTAAATTGCAAGAAATTCTTTTTTTACAGTTCTACATGCTCTATACCCAAGTAGGACAAAAAGGATTCTAATCAAGTGCTTTTTGGGTCATCTCGTGCCTTGCAATTGGTGTTTATACCTTATCCCCAATATATGGAGTCGTCTTACATACAAAGGATTTACTTGTTACTAATAAAGTCTAGCCTTTTTTCTTCGTTAGATCCCCTGTTTCACTCCGATAGTATAATAAATCAGAATGGATGCAGAGGAAATGAATGCATTGGCATACTATATAAGTAAAAGGATAGATATAAGATAATCTGGATATGCCCACATTACTTATTCTACTGGATCTTACGGAGCCTACTCATGAACTACACGCTTCAGGTCGGATCATAGAAAAAGAATCCTAAAGTAAACCAGCCTATCCTCTGTACGGGGTTTACGCGGGGGTTGGAATCGAAACACATTTGGTTATAAATTCCAATGTGGCGGGTAAAATAATAGATCCGCACAGGCCAATCAATAGTTCAAGTCACACACTCCCATAATCCATCTTCTCTTCGGAGAATCCACCTCAACTCAACTATGAATCTCAAACAAATAAAGAATCAAATATAGTTGAGTTGAAGGGAAATATCCAAATACATGTATTATTTTTTGAATAATCCATATTTATAGCAATGAAAGACTATTCATAAATGATTTAGGATTGATTACAAATTAGAAAGATCTAGGATCCGCCTTTTCTATTTTATCTATTTATCTATAAAGGACCAGAAATACCTTGCTTACGTATCATTGGAAAGTGCATTAACATAAATACGGAAGTAAGAAGTGGTAATACAAAAGTGTGTAAACTATAAAAACGAGTCAAAGTAGATTGACCCACACTAGCACTTCCGCGTAATAACTCGACCAAGGGCGATCCTATTACCGGAATAGCATCAGGTACACCTGTTACAATTTTTACGGCCCAATAACCAATTTGATCCCAAGGTAAAGAATAACCAGTTACCCCAAAAGAGGCGGTCAATACACCTAATACGAC
>NZ_BSPX01000196.1:0-1249 GCF_030161255.1 Zoogloea oryzae | reverse complement strand
ACTTGATACCTGAATATTCCGTTTGATAACCTGCTACTAATTCTTCCTCGGCCTCGGGTAAATCAAAAGGTAATCGCTCACATTCTGCTAGGGAAGAAATTAGAAAAACTGTAAACCCTATAGGTTGACGCCATAAATTCCATCCCCACAACCCGTATTTTGATTGGGCCTCAACTATATCAACGGTACTTAAACTGTTAGATAATCATAGTCGACGATAACATCACTGTCTCATCGCTAGTGCAAAACCGTACATGAGACTTTAGCTTCATACGGCTTCTCTATGGCCAAGAATAAATTTAAGGATTTATTTTCAATAGTATCTCATTAAAATGATATAATATAGAGAATCCAAAATTAGACCAATGCAATTCTGTTTGCTATTCTAAAAAAGAGTGCTTCTGAATTGATCTTTTCACTTGTAATTTAGATTGATTCGGTAATAACTTAATTTTTCAATAAAATACTCGTCGTATTAATCGATATTTCAACTCAGTTCTTTGGATTACTAAAATTATTTAGAATTTTCTATCGGTTGGGATAATAATTCTATTTTTTGTTCGTGCCTATTCTTCTTTCTCATAAAAGAGGAATCTAAAAAAATACAAAGGATTACGTCGTTCCTGATAGCCATTTCTTTAATCCGTGGATAGGAGCGTACTTTGGATCGAGATCATGGGGAAGTACTGCTTGATCATTTCTACCAACTTAAAGTCCCCTTTTGATTCCTTTTATGCACAATTACCTCGCACGGTAACTTACATTATCTGCATTACTAATCCTTTATGTACCTTGGTGTTCCTAACCGTCCACTTATTTTTTTTGCTTGATCTCCCCTATGTTAAATAAATAAAAAGATAAAAACATCGTATAGTCGATCCTTTATACCCGCTTCAAATCGTCCTGACTAATCCACAATCTGGGGTAAACAGTTTATACTGCTGCTATTTATTTTAAATTTCCTCTTGTACATAGGGAATGAGACTCAATTGTTTGACTGCCTATTTTTAAGCTGTTTTGTTTCACTCATATAACTATCTAGTTTAATTCATCGCTCCGAAAGCTGAAAAATAACTATTCACTACATAAAATTTCTTGTCTAGAAAGAAACAGGTAAATGTACCAACGCATCACACGTAGAGATATTGATAACACGCATGAAGTTAATGGTATTTCATAACTTATTGATTGAGCAGCAGCTCGTAAACCACCTAAAAAGGAATATTTATTATTTGACCCATATCCCGAC
>NZ_BSPX01000195.1:0-1261 GCF_030161255.1 Zoogloea oryzae | reverse complement strand
GCCGAAACCGAACAGCGCCATACCCCCGGCGAGCCCGTCGGAGCCATCCATGAAGTTGTAGAGATTGGCCATCCACACCAGGCCGACGAGGCACAACAGGCCAAAGACCCAGCCCGCCGCAGGCCTCAAGAGCGCCACAAAAGCCGCCGCAACCAGCAGCTGCGCCACCAGCCGCCAGCGCGCCGACAGGCTGCGCCGATCATCCACCAGCCCGACCGCCGCCAGCGCCAGCCCACCGCCAACCGCTGCCAGCAGCCCTGGCGCAGCGCCCGGCACAAGCACCAGTCCGGCCGCCAGCACGCCCGCCATCACCCCGACGCCGCCAGTACGCGGCGTGGGTTTGACGTGGAGCGAGCGCTCGTTGGGCTGATCGAGAAAATGCAGCCCGGCCGGCAGCACAGCCAGGTGACCGCCCAGGCCACCGCAAAGGCGACCGCCGGCACCAGCAGCAGCTCAGGCCCCATGGAGCGTCTCCCGCAGGCCATCGGCCAGATCCACGCCGGCGCGCCAGCCCAGTTCGCGCTCGATGCGGGCCGGCGAATAGCAGGCCGAGCCGAGCAGCCGGTCCAGCGCCTCGCTGTCCAGCGGCATGCGCCGCCCGAGGACGGCCGCGCCCAGATCGCCCAGCCGGGCCACCGCGGCGAGCATGCCCCGGGGTACCGACCAGCCCACCGACGGCATCCCGCTCGCCGCCCGCAGCGCGTCGTAGAGCTGACGCCCGGAATGGGTTTGCGGATGGGCGACGATGTAGCTGCGCCCGGCCGCCCGCGCGTCGCCCGCCGCCAGGCGCATCGCGGCCACCACGTCGGCCACATGAACCATCGAGCGCCGGTTGCCGGTTTCGGGCAGAGGTGGAAACCATCCGCGCCGCACCAGCGCCGCCATGCGCTCGAGATTCCCCCGGCCGCCGGCTCCATAGACCATCGCGAGGCGCAGGCACACCACGTGCATCCCGAAGCGCTCGCCGGTAGCCAGCAGCACGGCCTCGGCCTCGCGCTTGGCGAGGCCATAGGCCGACGCCGGTGGCACCGGCCAGGTTTCGTCGATGCAGTCGTCGCCCGGGTCGCCCATCGCCTTGACGCTCGAGAGGAACACCAGCCGCCGCACGCCAGCCCGGCCGGCGGCTTCGGCCAGCGCCCGGCTGCCTTCCAGATTGACGAGCCGGTGGCGCGCTGCGTCGGCCTCGCTGCGGGCGCCGAAGGCGTGGGCGTGGCCGGCGCAGTGGAACACCGTGTCGATGCCGGCACAGGCCGCGGCCAGG
>NZ_BSPX01000194.1:0-1273 GCF_030161255.1 Zoogloea oryzae | reverse complement strand
AGGTCCAACTGATCACCACGCCTGTATTGTAAATAGGCAGTTACAAATAATCCAGCCAAAGTAATAGGAATTAGACCTAATACAATTCCAAATAGTAAAACTTCAATCATTTAAATTTGTTTCAAACCAAAAAAAAGGGGGGGAGGTAATATCTATTCTTAAATATTAACCCGAATCGCTCATGAATCTAAATAACGAAAACTAAGCATAACAACGTACATGGTTCGTTCAATGAATTTAAAATTCAAATAAGCCGGATCTTGCTTAGACCAATAAAAAAGGCTAAAGTTATAGTTGAAGCCGCCAGTAGAAAACCGAAATAACTCGTTATAGTAAGCATGAAGGAGCGAAATCAGATAAGTTCTTTTTACATATATCTTTAGAAAACACTTACCTAAGTTTCTTTTTTAATTCTTGACATATATAATATAAGAATAATAAACAATACCAATTGACAGACTTCTTTTCAGGTGAAGGTTTTGATTTATCCGTAATTCTAGCCGACACTCGCTTTGTTAGCACGACAGGATTACAAAAAAGGAATAGTCCTTACATCGACCGGTCCCACGATTCCGAATCAACAGACTCTTGAGTAAAGTAATAATAATAAGAACTTTGTATTAGAAAAAAGAAAAACTTTTTTCTATTTGGGAATGAATAACCTTATAACATCTTTTATTGACTCATTAACTCAGTAAGAAGTTCATTAATTATACAGAATCCCTCGAACGGACAAAAAGAAGAATTAAAACCTTTATTTCAGACCAAGACCATTATAACACTAGTAAGTCCATTATTAATTCTATTATCTTTTCCTTTTAGATTCTATCTTTCCCTATGATGCAGTCCCTTGCTTTTAGCTAGATAAAAAAAAATGTTTGGCTCTACTGCACTGCAACAGTCGTTGCATCACGAATATTGATTGTTTAAATCGCTCTTTGTTCTGCTCTTTCATTGAATACTATTTCATTATTCTTATTATTGGACTACTAATCTACTAACCATTTGATGAAATTGTTAGGCTATATTTTATGAATGATTAGAATCCAACCCCCATTCGACTCAGTTGGACTCATACTTTACAAGATCTGGAATCTCCAGCTCAAATAAAAAAAGCCTTATAGGTATTTTATATTGAATGACACACAGTTCATAAGCTAAGAAAGAAAAGAATTGTGGATCATTTCGTTTCAATACAGATTAAAATTGCGTTGCTGTGTTAGAAGAAGGATAGCTATACTTATTTGGTATACTCTAAAGAAGCCCTTGGTAC
>NZ_BSPX01000193.1:0-1343 GCF_030161255.1 Zoogloea oryzae | reverse complement strand
CGGCACGCCTGCTGCGGGGTAGCGTCGAAGTGTTCGCCGCACCAACGGTGCTGCCGGGCGACCTGGTGGAGATCGCCGGCCTGCCCGACGGTCACCCCGCCGCCGGCCTGCTCGGCCAGGGCCGGCTGCTCCACGTGCGCGCGGTGCGCCACGTGCTCGACCGCCAGCGGGGCGCTTTGACCCGCCTCGGCTTTTAGCAGGCAGATGCCATGACCGTGCGCATCGGCAAGATCGAACTCACCGGCGTGCAGGATCTGCACACCGAAGAGGCGCGCACCCTTGTCGAGCAGCGGGTGCCCGAGCAGCAGGGCAGCGTGTTCCAGGACCTGGGCCGCGAGCCGGTGACGATCCTCATCGACGGCCTGCTGTTCGGCGACGAGGCCCTGTCGTCCCTCGAGACCCTGCGCCAGGCCCACGCCAAGGCCGAGCCCCAGTCCTTCGCCGCCGATCTGGTGGTGGGCACCGACCTCACCGAAGTCATCATCGAGGACTTCCGGGTGCGTCAGGTGGCCGGCTACAAGGACCGCTACCGCTTCAGCCTGCGCCTGCGCGAGCACATCGAACCGCCCCAGGCCAGCGACGCCGCGATGGCCGACGTGAATGCCGGCGTCGCTGCCGACGGCGCGGCGTGGGGCGACACCAGCCTCGCCGCCGCCGGCGTGCTGCAGGACCCGGCCTCGCTGCCCGCCGCGCTGGCCGCCAACCCGGCCCTGCTTGAGAGCCTCGACATGGACGCCCTGGGCGATGCCGTCGCCAACAACCTGGACAGCCTCGACACTGGCCAGCTCAACGGCATGCTCGACACCCTCGCCGCGGCCGACCCCACCAAGGCCGGCGGCTTCTTCGAGGCGCTGGGCAAAGCGGGTGCGCTGGGCGGCATGCTCGCCAAGTACGCCCAGGAGGGCGCGGCCTTCCTCAAGCAGCTCGACCCGTCCAAGCTCAGCTCGCTGATGAAGGCCTTCTCCGGCGGGCTGGATTTCCTCAAGCAGTTGAAGGAAGTCACCGACATCGCCACCCGCCTCGCCGGCAGCATCAAGGATCTCAAGCTGCCGCCCGAGCTCGACCGCATCATCAAGGAAGGGCTGAAGTGAGCACGCCCGCCGACGTGGTCCGCGATCTGGCCGGGCTGGTGAAAAGCCTGGCCGCACTGCTGGAAACCCAGACCGCCAAGGAAATCCCCAACATCGCCCGCGACCTGGGCGCCCAGCCCCAGCTGGCCCAGGGCGTGGATGCCCTCGGCCGGGTGCTCTCCGAGATCCGCGGCGGCGCCGTGCCCCTGCGCCGCGCCGCCATCGACGCCGACGCCCTGCTGGCGATGCTCGGCTGCGTGCCGGGCTTCGTGG
>NZ_BSPX01000192.1:0-1349 GCF_030161255.1 Zoogloea oryzae | reverse complement strand
CTTCGTCGATCGTTTAGTTCAGTTTGAATTTATATTTTTTTTCTTTAAAAAGGGAGTATTTATGTCTCGTTATCGAGGACCTCGTTTCAAAAAAATACGCCGTCTGGGAGCTTTACCGGGACTCACTCGTAAAAGAGCTCTGACAGAAAATGATCGTAAAAGTAAAGTAAAAAAATCTCAATATCGTATTCGTCTAGAAGAAAAACAAAAATTGCGATTTCATTATGGTCTGACAGAGAGACAATTACTTAATTACGTCCGTATCGCTGGAAAAACAAAGGGGGCAACAGGTCAGGTTTTACTACAATTACTTGAAATGCGTTTGGATAACATCCTTTTTCGGTTGGGGATGGCTTCGACTATTCCTGGAGCCCGGCAATTAATTAACCATAGACATATTTTAGTTAATGGTCGTAGAGTGGATATACCAAGTTATCGTTGCAAACCCCAAGATATTATTACAACAAGGGATGAACAAAAATCCAGAACTCTGATTCAAAATTTTATGGATTTAACTCCAGGGAAGGAGAAGGAATTGCCAAAACACTTGACTCTTCACTCATCCCAATATAAAGGAATAGTAAATGACATAATAGATAGTAAGTGGGTGGGTTTAAAAATAAACGAGTTGTTAGTCGTAGAATATTATTCTCGCCAAGCTTAAATGTAACTAATCACAAAGTCAACAAACCTTAGGCTTAGGTTAGGTAAGGGACTTGATCCGTATTTTTCCGCCTAACTCGTGTCTCAGAAATGAGATCAGTGGAAATCTTTTGATTCTTTTGCGGTTCGAATGCCAATTAGGAATAGAAAATATATATCCAGCAAAAAACTAACTGTTGGAAACGAGGATCTGTTGTTATTTGCTTTGATACGTTGTGGTCAGTAACATTTTTGAATTAGGGAAGGTACAGAGTACGGAAAGAGAGGGATTCGAACCCTCGGTAAACAAAAGCCTACATAGCATTTCCAATACTACGCCTTCAACCACTCGGCCATCTCTCCTATATAATTTTATCTTATTACATTACCCAGAAACCAAGTGAATAGCGAATCATTCATATTATTTGAGGAGATAGGTATGATCAATCAATTCGAACAACTATCAATAAAAAAGGGGGGCTTTTCTTTTTTTTTTCAAAAAAAGATCTTACTTTGAATCTCAGAATTGGAACAAATTAACTAACAAATTCATATTTTATATTATTATGTTTATAGATAATAGTTCTTTTTAGACTAAGGTGCTGCGAAGATTTAAAACCTCTTTCCAGTTTGAGATTTCTAAACAATCACTTTTGAGTCCATAGATCGATTACAAAGGAAGAATCATCCTAGGTATTTTTCTATTT
>NZ_BSPX01000191.1:978-1354 GCF_030161255.1 Zoogloea oryzae | reverse complement strand
TGCATCATAGGGACTACAAAAATAGGGTTCTTTTTTATATTTAAAATAATAATTTGTAGTATCAACTTTTAGATTTTCATAGTTGTGGTGATTACATGGATTATATCGATTTGCACAAATACCTCGGTGATTGCCTCTGGTTAATACATAGAGTCCCATAAGCATATCTTGAGTTGGTACGCAAATAGGATCTCCCATAGCTGGAGACAAGAGATTCATAGGAGAAAACATAAGTAAATGGGCTTCGGCTTGAGCCTCCAATGATAAAGGTACATGAACAGCCATTTGATCCCCATCAAAGTCTGCATTGAATCCCTTACAAACTAATGGATGTAAACAAATAGCACGTCCTTCCACTAAAATGGGTTGGAATGCC
>NZ_BSPX01000191.1:0-941 GCF_030161255.1 Zoogloea oryzae | reverse complement strand
ATGCAGAGTAGGTGCTCTATTCAGCAATACAGGATGTCCCTGCATAACATCTTCAAGTATTTCCCACACAATAGGCCCTTTTTCCCGGATTTTGCTTTTAGCAACCCCTATGTTGGAAGCAATGTGTTGTCTAATTAACCCACGAATTAGAAATGGCTGGAAAAGTTCTATTGCGATTTCTCGAGGCAATCCACATTGATGTAATGAAAGGGAGGGGCCAACAACAATGACGGAACGCCCCGAATAATCAACCCGTTTACCAAGCATAGTCTCACGAAATCTTCCCTCTTTTCCTGAAATTATATCTGAAAATGATTTGTAAACTTGATTATGACTATCCTTCAATGGTTGTGCACGGCTCCCATTATCAAGAAGTATATCCACGGCCTCTTGGACTAATTTTTCACAAGACATTAGGCACTCACCCGGTGCAGAGATACTTAAGAGGTTGATAAGAGCATTGTTCCGCTGGATAACTCTTTTATAGAGTTCATTAAGATCCGAACTCATTAGTTTACCCCCATCTATCTGAATAATAGGTCTCAAGTCGGGAGGAAGAACTGGTAATAAGGACAAAACCATCCGTTCTAGTTCTACATTTGTTTGACGCAAATGCTTGGCTAATTGCATGCGCCTAAGCAAAAAATTCTTTCTGTTTGCTATTTTGATATCTTCCCAAAAATCACCAGCGGTGCCTTGTTCCATTAATCCCTTCCATTCTTCTAAAGAAGAATTTTGAATATGTGGCAAATCCAAATCGGCTAATTGTTCTCTGATAGCACTTGCTCCAGTAGAGATTTCTCGATTTCGAAATGTATCAAAGCCTTGGGTAGTAAAAAAAAGCGGGATACTGTATTTCCAGGATTGGATTTCATATTCCAATAAACCGCGTAATCGTAAGAAAGTGGGTTTTTTAGCGTTGGGCCTAGCAAAAGAAAAAT
>NZ_BSPX01000190.1:0-1362 GCF_030161255.1 Zoogloea oryzae | reverse complement strand
TGAGCGGCTGGGGCGCGCTGGCCATGGCGGTCACCGCTGGCGTCGGCGCCCTGTTCGGCGCGCCGGTCTGAGCCGCACCGGCGATCCCGGTCAGCCCCGCCCGGTGCCCAGCAGGCGGTCCCACGCCCCGCCGAGGGTGCCAAAGGCGCGGCGCTCATCCACGTGATGGTGAAAATGGTGATGCCGCCAGCGGCGGCGCAGCCAGCCCTCGCGGCACGGCTCGGGCTGATGCAGTTGAAAATGAACAACCTCCTGGGCCAGGTGGCCGAGGATCAGCCCGCCGGAAAACGCCAGCCCCAGGCCCGGATCGCCCAGCAGCAGCGACGGCGCCCCGGCCAGCACGAGCACCATCGGCAGGCTGAACAGCAGTGGCGTGCGCATCGGCACGTCGGGCGCGTGGTGGTGTTCCAGATGCCAGCGCCGGAAGGGGTCGAGCCCGTGCAGGATGAAGCGGTGCAGCGCGTATTCGGCGAAGGTCCAGGCGCCGAACCCGGCCAGCAGCGCGGCGGCCCCGGCAGCCCAGCCGCGCGCGTCGGCGTGCAGCCATCCCGCCGTCAGCGCCGCCACGGCCAGCACGGGGATCAGCACCGACGCAGGAAACCCGAGGGCAGGCCCGGCCACACGGAAATCTTCCATCGCGATCCTCCCGGCGTGCCGTCCGTCAATCCACCGCACCGGAGGGATGCGGCCGATGACGGCCCTACATTGGACACGCGGAAACCGGCTTCGGTCAGTGCGTCAGGCAACGGATGCGCCCGACGGAGCGGCGGCTACCCGCTCAGCAGCGCCGCCGCGGCCGCCGGGTTCGACGGAAAGTAGAAATGCACGTAGGACGCGGTGATCCGCCCAAGCCGGTAGATCGCCTCGCCCTCCCGCCCGGCCAGGGACGTGGCGCGGACCAGCGGCGCCAGCGGCGTGTCGCTGACCGAATAGTGGAAGGTGTGGCCGGTGATGCGCCCCTCGGGTAGCTCGGCCACCTGGGTGCCCAGCGCGGCGAGGCGCGCCTGCATCCGGGTGTGGCCGGGCAGCAGGCCGGCGCCCGGGTGGGTCACGCCTTCCTTGTCGGTAAGACGCTCGAAGAGGCTCATCATGCCGCCGCATTCGGCCAGCAGCGGCTTGCCGGCCGCCACGTGGGCGGTGAGGTCGGCCTGCCAACGGGCGTTGGCGGCGAGCTGGGCGGCGTGAAGCTCAGGGTAGCCGCCGGGCAGCCACAGGGCGTCGCAGGCGGGCAGGGCGTCGCCGGCCAGCGGCGAGAAGAACTCGACCCGCGCGCCAAGGGCGTGCAGCAGATCGACGTTGGCCGGGTAGATGAAGCCGTAGGCCGCATCGCGCGCAATCGCCACCGTGCGGCCGGCCAGCAGC
>NZ_BSPX01000189.1:0-1365 GCF_030161255.1 Zoogloea oryzae | reverse complement strand
CGGCCCCACCGAGCTCGCCGTGCGCAGCGTGCCGGCCCTCCTCGCCCGCGCCCCGGTGGCCGAGCTGCTGCGGGCGCTGCTCGCCGAGCTGCGCGACTACCCCGCCACCGAAGTCGTCACCGCCCGCCGCAACGAGCTCCTCGCCACCATGGCCTGCCACGGCGCGGTGCGCGCCAACCGCAACCTCACCCTGCCCGAGATGAACGCCCTGCTCCGCGAAATGGAAGCCACCGAGCGCGCCGACCAGTGCAACCACGGCCGCCCCACCTGGACGCAACTCTCGATGGCCGACCTGGACAAACTGTTCCTGCGCGGTCGCTGACACATCCACCGAGGCATCTGCGGTTGCCCTCCCCCGCCGGGGCGGCGACAATATCGGGTTGATCCTGAAATCTGCTCTTCCCGTGAAACTCGAACGCATCCTCCAGAACCAGGGCTTCGGCAGCCGCCGCCAGTGCCGGCAGCTCGTCGAACTCGGCGAAGTCCGCATCAACGGCGAAGTCGTCGATGATCCGGGCGCCGAAATCCCCACCTCCGGCCTCGTCTATGAGATCGAGGGCGAAGCCTGGACTTACCGCGAGAAGACCTACCTCGCCCTCTACAAGCCGGCCGGCTTCGAGTGCTCCCACGAGCCCAAGCACCACCGGGGCGTGTATTCGCTGCTGCCCCATCCGCTGGTGGTGCGCAACGTGCAGAGCGTCGGCCGGCTCGACGTGGATACCACCGGCCTGCTGCTGTTCTCCGACGACGGCGCCTTCATCCACAACCTGTCGTCCCCCAAGAAGCACGTGCCCAAGGTCTACCGCGCCGAACTCGCCGAAGACGGCACCGACGCGCTGGTCGAGCGCCTCCTCGCCGGCGTCAGCCTGATCGACGAGCCCCAGCCGGTGAAGGCCCTCACCGCCCGCCTGCTGGCCCCGCGCACCCTCGAAATGTCCATCGACCTGGGCAAGTACCACGTCGTCAAACGCATGATCGCTGCCGCCGGCAACCACGTGGACAAGCTCCACCGCCACGGCTTCGGCGGCCTCGCGCTGGGCGAAGGCGTCCTCGCCGGCCTGGCCGAAGGCGAATGGGTCTACCTCGAAGCGGCCGACCTCCAACAACTGCATCCCGCTGCCTGAAAGGGCCCGCCATGACCGATACGCCCCGCCGCCGCCCGCCCCTGCCCACTTCCGAAGGCACGCTCAAGCTCAAACCGCGCACCGCCGCCCCCGCCACCCACAGCGCCGACGCCGATCCTGCCCCGGCCAAACGCGGCGGCGGCAACGACTGGCGCAAGCGCAGCAAGGCCTCCTACCCGGATCAGGCCAACGCCGAGCCGCCCCGTCGCAGCCGCGCCGACGACGCCCGCCCGCCCCGCGA
>NZ_BSPX01000188.1:0-1394 GCF_030161255.1 Zoogloea oryzae | reverse complement strand
TTACTAGCTCTTTTGTATGAGTCGAAGTTTTCTATACTTCTATTTTTCTGCCACGCTTTGTAGCACTCTCTTTTGAATCTTACCATCTTTTGGACTTCTTCGTTCCACCACCAGGTTTCTCTAAAAGGTTGAGATGTTCCTTTAGATTCTCCCAAAATGTCAATAGCCACATTTCTAATGCTAGTAGAAATCTTGTTCCAAACACCATTAGCCCCCTCTTCCATAGTCCATGATGTCTCCTTCAAGACCTTGTTTTTGAATAATTCTATTTTCTCCCCTTTAAGATTCCACCACTTTGTCCTTGGGACCGACATAGTACGGTTTCGTCTACATGTTCCTTTTAAAACAATATCTAACACAAGTAGTCTATGTTGAGTAGTTAAGCTTTCCCCTGGTATAACCTTACAATCCTTTGTTGATAAACGATCGATTTTTCTAGTTAAAAAGAAATCTATTTGACTTACGTGTGGTCCACTTTTATAAGTTATTAAGTGTTCGTCTCTCTTTTTATGGTAAGTATTTCTAATCATAAGGTCGTACGCTAAGGCAAAATCTAAAATCGCCTCACCGGCGTCATTTCTTTCCCCAAAACCAAAACCCCCATGAACCTTATCGTAATCTTTGCAATCCTTCCCTACATGCCCATTGAAATCTCCTCCTATATAGAGTTTTTCCCCGATTGGTATGTCTTGAATTAGCTCGTCCATTTGATCCCAAAAATGTTTTTTGCAACGTTCATCGAGTCCTACTTGCGGTGCATACGCGCTAACTATGTTAATAATGTTTTCTCCTATGATGAGTTTTACTAATATAATCCTATCCTCTTTCCGAACTACCGATGTCACACAATCTTTTAGATATTTATCAACCATTATGCCTACTCCATTTCTATTTCTTTCAACTCCAGTATAGTAAAATTTAAAACCATCCATTTCTTTGGCCTTTGCACCAACCCATTTGGTCTCTTGTACGCATGCTATGTTAATCTTTCTTCTAACCATGGTGTCAACTAACTCCATCCCTTTCCCCGTCATGGATCCTATGTTCCAAGAGCCTAACCTAAGCCTAGTGTCCTGGGCTAATTTCTTTACCCTCGCTCGTCCAGAAAAACGAGGGAACCCTTGCTTATTTTGTACCACATCCGGGCGCCGATGTGGCGCCCCTTGCCCATTTTTCGAAGCATTCGAAGGCAAATGCAACGCGTCGCTTAAGGGGGACGCCCTAGCCTTTACGCGATATATGTTAGGATTCATGTTCATTGGTTCATGACAAAGTTTTACCCTGGCTGTCAAGCTACCTAACGGAACCCTCCCCATTTACCCGGGCTTGGGACCGGCCTTGGCTGGGAAAAGGCTTTGATTGTTGTTGTTGGTCTTTCAAGAATATATCATCGA
>NZ_BSPX01000187.1:1090-1408 GCF_030161255.1 Zoogloea oryzae | reverse complement strand
AAAGCGGATACTTCGGATCCTGCTTGGACGAAACGGAAAATATTGTCAATAAATAGAAGTACGTTTTGTTCATTAACATCCCGAAAATATTCCGCCATAGTTAGGGCAGTTAAACCAACTCTCATACGAGCTCCCGGTGGTTCATTCATCTGACCATAAACTAGAGCAACTTTTGATTCTGAAATATTTTGTTCATTAATCACTCCAGATTCTTTCATTTCCATGTAAAGATCATTTCCTTCACGAGTACGTTCGCCTACTCCGCCAAATACGGATACACCTCCATGAGCTTTAGCAATATTATTGATCAATTCCATG
>NZ_BSPX01000187.1:336-1052 GCF_030161255.1 Zoogloea oryzae | reverse complement strand
CAACCCCGGCGCCCCCAAATAGCCCGATTTTCCCCCCACGGCGATAAGGAGCTAAAAGATCTACTACTTTAATCCCGGTTTCAAAAATGGATAATTTTGTATCTAAGTCTATAAAAGCGGGCGCAGATCTATGAATAGGAGATGTTGTGGCAGTCTCTACGGGACCTAAATTATCAACAGGCTCTCCAAGAACGTTGAAAATTCGTCCAAGAGTCGCTCCGCCGACCGGAACACTTAAAGGAGCTCCCGTGTCAATTACTTCCATCCCTCTCATCAGGCCATCAGTAGCACTCATAGCAACAGCTCTTACTCTATTATTACCTAATAATTGCTGTACCTCACAGGTCATATTAACCTGTTGACCAACATTATCTCTGCCTTTAACTATCAAAGCGTTGTAAATATTGGGCATTTTACCCGGTGAAAAGACTACATCTAGTACCGGACCAATGATTTGAACAATACGCCCTAGTTTTTTTTCTTCAAGTGCAGAAACGCCAGGACCGGAAGGAGTAGGATTGATTTTCATAAAAATTTATATATAGAACGTGAAATATATTGCAACCTCTGAACTTTTTTTATAAATGGAATCTAAAAATGTCCGATAGCAAATTGCTCGATTAATTCAACAATAAAGGAAATTCGTGCTTTACTTCGTTGGGATCATCCAATCATCCCACTGTTTGTTCATTCAATAAGTGAATTTGAAAGTTTAA
>NZ_BSPX01000187.1:0-269 GCF_030161255.1 Zoogloea oryzae | reverse complement strand
TCTATCATTCTATCATCATCATTATATACAAAACCACCCGGATTCTCCGTGGAATTTGAACCTTAACTCCATTTCTTATTTTTTTATCGCACCGGGCATTTTTGATTATTTGAGCCTCCTGATTTCCAACTATCCTTTTTATCGCTTTTCACATCTAATCTAGGATTTACATATACAACATATATCACTGTCAAGAGCAAATTTCTTATTATTTATTTGCACTAGTTAGTAATGCCCATAGATTTTACTGAAAAGAATATGATTAATAC
>NZ_BSPX01000186.1:0-1423 GCF_030161255.1 Zoogloea oryzae | reverse complement strand
CATACAAATATTATTTCCTAAAAAACCCTAGTTAATCCAAAAATCTTTGGTAGTACATGTTTTGTTCGGGATGTTCGTCCAGGTCTCACCAAATTAGATCCAAAATCCTTAAAATGTGTGTTCTTGGAGTACTCTCGTCTTCAAAAGGGGTATCGATGTTATTGTCCTAGTCTCCAAAAATACGTTGTGTCTATTGATGTCACTTTTCTGGAACACATACCATACTTCACATCTGAGAAACCAACATCACCACCACCTGAGGATGACGACCTTCTAGTCTATTCGATTACATCACCAGAAGTCTCTACTCCTTTGAACTCACCTGTCGCTCCTTCTTTAGCACCTAACCCCATCATTGAAAACACCATTGAACATACTCCTAGTGTTGCATCACCTTCTCTTCCTCGACCACCCATCGTATACACTCGACGCCCTCGCCCGACACCTCACACACTCATCAATCCTCCAGAGACATGTCCTACACCGGGTCCCTCGTCATCAGATCCACTTCCAACCGATGACATTCCCATTGCATTACGCAAAGGTAAACGACAGTGTACCTATCCCATTTCATCTTATATCTCATATAATCTTTTAACATCTTCTTCACGTGCCTTTGTTTCATCCCTTGATTCCATCACAATCCCTAAAACTGTTCGTGAAGCCTTAGAACATCTAGGTTGGCAGAAAGCAATGATCGAGGAAATGAATGCCTTAGATGCCAATGGTACTTGGGAACTGGTTACTCTTCCTTCAGGGAAACGAGCAATTGGATGCAAATGGGTCTTCACGACCAAACTGAATCCAGATGGAACCCTTGCTCGACTAAAGGCCAGCTTAGTTGCCAAAGGTTTTGCCCAAACCTATGGTGTTGACTATTCTGATACCTTCTCTCCGGTGGCCAAGCTAACATATATTAGACTTTTCATCTCCTTGGCTGCCACCCATGATTGGCACCTCCACCAACTCGACATTAAGAACACGTTTCTACATGGGGACTTACATGAAGAGGTGTATATGGAGCAACCACCTGGTTTTGTTGCTCAGGGGGAGTATGGAAGAGTGTGTCGTCTACGAAAAGCGTTGTATGGGCTGAAACAAAGTCCTCGTGCTTGGTTTGGAAGGTTTAGCCAGGCCCTTGAACAGTTTGGGCTTCGAAAGAGCAAATCAGACCACTCTGTATTTTTCAAGAACACGAAAGAGGGTGTCATTCTCCTAGTTGTTTACGTTGACGACATAGTAATTACAGGAAGTGATACTACTGGCATTTCATCGCTCAAAACCTTCCTGCACACGCAGTTCCAAACGAAAGACTTGGGCACGCTAAAATACTTCTTGGGTGTTGAAGTATCGAGAAGCAAAAGAGGTATATACTTATCGCAAAGGAAGTATGTACTTGATTTGCTTTCTCAGACAGGAAAAT
>NZ_BSPX01000185.1:0-1435 GCF_030161255.1 Zoogloea oryzae | reverse complement strand
CTTTCCTGCTCACCTGCGACTCCTTCCTGGCACTGCACGCACGCGACGGATCGGACAGACAGACTGCCTCTCTCTAATCGGCCTTGATCGGGTCTCGCCCGGGGCCATGCGATTAACCGCACCCGCAAGCCTTGATCCTACGTCGGCGGTGTCAGGCAAGCGGAGATCAGCCGCCCGCCTTGTTGATCCGCCATTGGGTTAGCCAGGTTCCCTGCGGGTCGGTCTGACCTGTTCGTCTATCGCTGATGCGCAGTTGCCATTGCTCGGTTGTGCTCAGGCCCGCTGCCAGGCCTGCGGGTTGTAAGCCTCGCCCTTCGCCAGCACCGCCCACAGCTGCCGAGCGTGCTTGTTGGCGATGGCGATCAAGGTCTTGTGGTAGCCAATCCGTCCGCTCAGCGCGACGATCCACTGTTGCAGGCGGCTCAGCGTGTCGGGCGATTCCCGCCGCTGTTTTCGCATCGTCGCGGCCAGCACGCTGCGGGCGCCCTGCACGAGCAGGGTTCGCAGATAGTCGTCGCCTCGCCGGGTGATCCTTCCGAGCTTCGTCTTGCCGCCGCTGCCCGACTGGCTGGGCGTGAGGCCGAGCCACGCGGCAAATTGCCGCCCGTTCTTGAACATCGAGGCGTCACCCACGCTGGCGGTCACCGCGTCGGCGGTGATGAGCCCGACGCCGGGCAGATCCCGCGCCCGCTTCGCCAGTGGATCGTCCGCCTGCTGGACCGTGATCTGCCGGTCGCACTCGCCGATCCGGGCATCCAGCGCGTCGAGCTGGTCGCGCACGCTCTGGATCAATCCCCGCAGGGCGGGCGACAACGCGGTGTCGAACTCCCGATCAGCCAGCAGCGCCCGCAGATGCCTGGGGCCGGGATCGACGATCAGCCCGAATTCAGCGAGCAGCCCTCGAACACGGTTCAGGAGCGCGGTGCGCTCCTCCACCCAGCCGATTCGCAGGCTATGCCAGGCCAGGCGCTGCTGCTGGGCTTCGGTCTTGACCGGGATGAAGCGCATGCCGGGCGAGCGCAGCGCGATCAGGATCGCTTCGGCGTCGGCCCGGTCATGCTTGACCGACTGACGCTTGCGGTACGGACGCACGAACTCGGCCGCCATCAACCGCGGGGCCAGGCCCAGACGCTGTGCCGTACGGCCCCAGTGGTGGGCGCTGCCGCACGCTTCCATGCCGATCACCGTGCCCGCCGGCAGCGTACCGAGCCAGGCCAGAAAGCCCACCCGATTGAACTCGCGCCGCGCCACGATTCGCCCGGCGCAATCCGCCACACAGGCCACGAAGACATTCTTTGCCAGATCCACACCGACCGTCGTAGCATCCATTTGGACTTCCCTCCTCGCCGTTTCAGATTGACCTTCAGCAATTCAATCTTGGCACTTCGATGCCGGGTGGCAAGCCCACCGGGCGGGTGGGGGAAGTCCCTTTGTA
>NZ_BSPX01000184.1:0-1453 GCF_030161255.1 Zoogloea oryzae | reverse complement strand
GTATTTTGTAATAAGATTCTTTCCGGACTGAAATGCGCTTTCATATCCACAATTTGCTCAATTAATTTTCATGGGAACCCTATTATAGGTTCTTGGTTACTGGAAGTCAAAGGTCAGAATAAGGTAATTCAGATTCGGCACGACTATCCAATCATTTCATGTTTGGAGTTCGAGTACATAATGGAAGACTCATCTTATTAAGTATTAGAATTTGAGAATTCAGTTGTTTTATTCTTATTTTAATAATTTGTAGGATAGTATTCAGCATCTCATCGAAAACTTACAGCAGCTTGCCAAACAAAGGCTAAGAGTAAAAAGAACAGAGGGATTACTGGCATAAAATCTACGATTGGAGTGAAAACAGCATAAGCCTCGGGCAATTTGGCGAAGAAAAAACTACTGGAATGAAGGGCAGAATTAAGAGAGATACAGATCAAACTAAAGATATTAAGCATAAAAAACATTTCATTCTGAGGAATAATCTTGGAAATAATTGCTTTTTGATTCCGTTTTTGGAAAAAAATGAAGAAAGTAAAAACATAAAGTAGACCTAAATTTTCTTCCTTTTTCTTTGACTTACCCAATCAAAAACCCTTCTATTCTCATTTGAGAATAGAAAGAATCATACTTTTACATAATATCTTACTTTAATTTTTTATAATGATCAATAATTTAAGTTAAATTCTATAATGATACCTCTCAAATCCTAAGAACAATTGAAGCCATCTCATAAATATTTGGGCGGGAATTGACGAACAAGCAATACCGGTATTAATCTTGAATAGAAATCAAAATGGGGCGTAGCCAAGTGGTAAGGCAACGGGTTTTGGTCCCGCGACTCGAAGGTTCGAATCCTTCCGTCCCAGACCACTTTCTTTAAGAATCTTCTTTCCGATACTCTTTTTAGTCTAATTCAAAAAGGGACTATTTGATTGAATTCTAATCAATCAATTTCAATATGATAATGATAATGTGCCCAATTACCCAACCCCCTGAATGCCCTATTCAAGAATAAAAAGGATTTGATTATCGGATCTAAAGTGATAACCATTCAAAAATCACAATGAGCTGGGTAAAAGGCATGGGTTCACGAATTGCAGAATCAAATACGCTAAGAATACGAATCGAGTGCTTATTTTACCAGTTCTGTTTTGAGTATCAAAAAACGAGAAAAGTCATATGTGATTACCTCCATAAGTAGGTATTATTGGAAAAAGATAATACCTTTTAGATAAATATACATATAAATATAGGATGGTGAACGCTACAATGAACGAAGGAAGTGCATCTCTGGTATTTTTAACATAAGTTTTAACATAAGTTGAGAAGATCGTTTATTGAAATTTTGAAATTTGTTTTGCGGGTAGATACCCAAAAGTAATCTATTCAGATTTCGCCCGGAACACTTACAAGTCAAAAAGAACCACAATAGATTATGGATTTATTGGAATCG
>NZ_BSPX01000183.1:0-1528 GCF_030161255.1 Zoogloea oryzae | reverse complement strand
GACGACGGCCGCCGGCCCCATGCTGCCGCCGCTGGCCGCCGACACCACCACCGTCGCGGCGACGGCCGCCACCAGCTGCGCGGCGGTTGAGGCGAAGGCGCGATTGGCCGGGGCGAAGGCATCCAGCGCGGCCATCGCGCGGTAGTACAGATCGGCCAGCTGGGCCAGCTCGGCCCGGCCGATGCCGCGCAGGCGCACCTGATCGAAATACACCCGGAAGCGCGCGGCGTTCTCGTCCACGTTGGGCCCGGCCCAACTGAGGGTGTCGGTGGTTGCCCGGGAGCCGGCGGTGCGGATGGCGGCGAGCCGTTCTTCCAGCCGGTAGTGCATGAAGTCGGCTTCGACCGCCGGGTCCTGCCCCGTGGCGCCGCTGAGGTCGGGTTCGCCAAAGGCCACGGTCTCGAAGGCGAGGCGCAGGTCGTGGTCGCGCTCGCCGATCTGCTCGGCGGCGACCACTGCGGCATCGTAGCGTTCGGCCAGCGCGCGTTCGGCTTCGCTGACGGACTGGTTGGGGTTGGCCTGCAGCTGGCGGCGGATCACCATGCCCCGGCGCAGTTCGGCCTGGGCGGCCGGTGTGCGCATCACCAGCTCGATGAAGGCGCGCGGGTCTTCGATGCGTTCTGTGATCCGCCCGCCGCGCACCACCAGCTCCACCGCGTCGCCGCGCATCAGCGCCTCGGCCTCGCCGGCCAGCCCGCGCCGCAGGCGTGAGGCGTCGAGGCGCTCGCGCATGGTGCCCCGCTCCAGGCTGCGCAGCAGCTCGACCAGCGGCGGCGTTGGCGGGCGGGGATGGGCGTCGGCGGGCGGTGCCGGCGGATGCTCGACAAGCTGGACCAGGGCCGCGCGGCGTGGCTCGGCCATCCGCGACAAGGCGATCCAGACGCGGCTCTGATTGCCGGCCCGCCACGCGCTTTCGATGTCGTTGGCGTCGAGCAGCGCCTGCTGGCTGATCAGGAACGCGCTGCCGGCCAGGTCGGGATGCCCCTCGTAGAGCGCCGCCAGCAGCAGCGCCTCGCGGGCGGGGCTGGGGTTGATGCCGAGGATCTGGGTGAGCTTGGCCTGATACCAGGGCGAGTGGGTGAGCTCCAACCGGCCTCGCACCGGCACGCGACGGATGAAGGTGAGGAGTTCGTCGAAGGTGCTGACCTGATTGATGAGGAACTCTGCCGACCGTTCCGGCGGAACGCCGAGGGCCTCGAGGGTGGCGGCGCCGGTTTCGTGGGATGCGAAGTACATCGCCTGCACCAGCGTGCGCTCGTGGAAGCGGGCCTGCAGGGCGGCCAGCTCGGCTTCACGTCGGGTGCGCTCCTCGCTGGACGCAGGGGGCAGGGCGGCGAGGCGTTCGCGGGCGCGGTTGATGAGTTCGCCGGCGCGGGTGGCGGCGTTCTCGAGCATGGCCGGCGAGACATCGCTCGTGCGGTTGCCGGCTTCGCGCATGGCGCGCTCCAGGGCGCGGGCGTCGCCGCTGTCGGCGGCGATGGCGCCCAGCTGGGCCATGTCGGCGCCCATGTTGGGCCAGCTTCCGCCG
>NZ_BSPX01000182.1:0-1254 GCF_030161255.1 Zoogloea oryzae | reverse complement strand
TCGTCAGGAAGTCCTAGGTACTACGATCAGTGGCGAAATAATACCTAACCCAGAGGATGCTCCCGAATCTTTTCGATTGCTCGTTCGAGAACTACGATCTTTAGCTCTGGAACTGAATCATTTCCTTGTATCTGAGAAGAACTTTCAGATTAATCGGAAGGAAGTTTGATCGAAATCAATTAGGATTTTTATTTTATGATTGACCGATATAAACATCAACAGCTTCGAATTGGATCAGTTTCTCCTCAACAAATAAGCGCTTGGGCCAATAAAAGGCTACCTAATGGAGAGATAGTTGGAGAGGTGACAAAACCCGATACTTTTCATTACAAAACAAATCAACCAGTAAAGGACGGTTTGTTTTGTCAAAGAATTTTTGGTCCTATAAAGAGTGGAATTTGTGCTTGTGGAAATTATCGAGTAATCGGAAATGAAAAAGAAGACCCTAAATTTTGTGAACAATGCGGAGTCGAATTTGTGGATTCTCGGATACGAAGATATCAAATGGGATACATCAAATTGGCATGTCCAGTAACGCATGTATGGTATTTGAAACGTCGTCCTAGTTATATCGCGACTCTTTTAGATAAACCTCTCAAAAAATTAGAAGGCCTCGTATATGGCGATGTGTGATTTGATCAAAATTCTTTTTTTACAGATTCGGAATAAGAAACTGTCATCCCTTTCAATCCCATCGGGATGCCCCGGCTCTGACATGTCTCTTGAGAGAGGAGTAACATGAAGCTCAGAATTTTGATTCTATTCAATACAAAAGGGGAAGAGATCTATGGTCGATTCCATAACAAATAGGTAGGAATTGCTAACTGCACCTCGTGAAAAAACCTTTTTTTTTTTTCTTGCGAATTCAACATTTCTTTTAGAAATAAATGCTGTCAAGTAAAAAGCAAATATGGTATGGTTACAGGAGTCTATTCATCGCATATAGGCTTTATTAAGGGCATTCCATTATACATTATGAACTAACCGTCGAGGTAAAGGAGAGACCTAAAAGATCCAATGAAAGGATATAGAGACAAGTAAATCCCTTATGGATTTAAAGGTATTCTTTTAAGATAAGGAAAACATTATTCGAAGGGCAGTAGACTACTCAATAATTGAACATTTCATTTATGCCGGAATCAAAAAAAAAGGACCAATCTTGATTGATTCTTGCTATAAACTTGAGTAAAGAGTAGATCCTTTTGGGTTTAAAAAAATTGGAAAGTGAAAACCCGCTTATTTGGTATAACTACT
>NZ_BSPX01000181.1:0-1692 GCF_030161255.1 Zoogloea oryzae | reverse complement strand
CCGAGGCCCAGGCTGGCGGGGGCCGGATCGCGGGCGGCGCGGCTCAGGGGGGCGGGGCGCTCGCCCCGGGCAACCCGGTCGGCCCGATGTTCGGCGGGCTTGTCGCGGGTGATGAGCGGCATTTTTTGCCGTTTTGTGGGGTTTTCCATGGTCAAGTCTCCGCCACGGTAGGTCATTCAAAGGGCCGCCAGACGGCGATCACCGGCTCGCCGCCCGGGCCGGGCCGCACGGTGAGGCGCTGGAAGCGCAGGTCGTTGGGGTCGCGCCGGCGGATGATCCAGCCGCCGTCGCTGCTTCTGACGCGGGTGTAGCCCGGCGGGAGCACGGCCGTCGCCACCGGCGTGTCGATGAGCGGTTCGACGCTGGCCCAGTTTTCGGCGTGCACGATGGGCGCCGTGCCGCCCCCGGCCCGCATGGCAAAGCGGGTGCGCAGCCGTGCGGGCACGTCCACCAGGTCGAAGTAGTTCGACAGGTCGGGGCTCTCGGTGATGTTGGCGAGCCCGTGCTCCACCGCAAAGGGGGCGTCGCGGCCCACCGTGATGCGGTATTCGAAGAGGAACTCGGGCGAGCCGCCGCCCCGCGACACCGATACGCGGTAGCGCACCTCGGCGAGCCGCGAAGTGCCCCAGTGGGCCTGGGTGAGGGTGGACAGGTGGAAGCGTTCGCCCCCGCGGGCGGCATCCCGGAAGCCGCGCAGCAGCTCCTCGATCCCGTTGTTCTGGATGATCTGGTTCACCTCGGCCGGCGCCATCAGGATGCCGAAGGGGCTCTCGAAGCCGGTGCCCTGGCCGAGGGTGTGGGCGCGCTCCATGCCGGCCACTTCCGGCCGGCCATGCTCGCCGGCGCTGAGGAATTCCAGCTCGGTTTCGCGCCGGCCAACGCCCCGGCGGACCACCGTGTCGTGGCGGGTGAAGCCGTTTTCGCGCCACACCCGGGTACCGTCCGGGAAGGTGTACACAACGCCCTCGGGCAGCGGGGCGATGGTGCCGTCCAGGTTGCGGGGCAGCTCGGAGATGTCGTTGAAGCGCCGCACCCGGTAATCGAAGGGCGGCTCGGACGACACGCGGGTGGCCCCCCGGAAGCTCGGCTCCGGCTCTCCCCGGCCACCACGGCCGGCGATGACCCCTTCGGGCACGCCCCAGCCGGTGAGTCGCGCCTGGATGGCGTCGGCGGCGGTCTGCAGGTTGGCGATCTCCTGCTGCAGCCGGTGGGCAGTGTCGCTGCCCGGTGCCAGGCCCGACATGGCGTGCTCGCGGGCCTCGATCATCCGGGCGTGCTTCTGGAGTTCGAGGATCACCTCTTCCTCGTTGGACAGGGTGCCACCCCGCGCCCACGCCCGCACCCGCTCCAGCATGCCGCGCAGGTTGCCGGTCTCGTCGCCCCAGCGGCGCAGGGCCTGGACGGTTTCCTGGTGGATGCTCACGTCGCCCAGGCGAGTGCCCGGCCCGACCCACAGCTCGAGCCGCTGCACGCCGTCGAGCCCCATCGCGTAGCGGACCTCGGCGGTGCCCGGGGCCAGCCCGCCACCCACCATCACGCTGTCGAGCCCGAGCCGCTGGGCGATGCCCGGATCGTCCACCGGCACGCCCATCTCGGCGGCGGTGCGCACCACCAGTTCGCGCCGGGCGCGGAAGGCGGCGATCAGGTCGCCCGCGCGGCCCTCGGGCACCACGTCGAGCTGGCGGAGCAGCG
>NZ_BSPX01000180.1:0-1695 GCF_030161255.1 Zoogloea oryzae | reverse complement strand
GGCTGGTGGCCACCGCCGAGGACGACCACGCCCGCGCCGATCTGCTCGCCTTTGCCGCCCAGGTGCCCGCCGAGGCCTGGCAGGAGCTGAGCCTCGCCCGCGGCGAGACCGTGGCCGGGCGGCTGCGTTTTGCGCCCGCCGCGCCGATTCGCCTCGCGCTGTGGCGCAAGCCGCTAAACTGAACCGTCGAGTCCGCCAGGAGCGCCGTCGTGCCTGATACCGTTTTTCCCGCCAGCCATCGTCCAGCCAAGCCGGGCTGGGTCTATCTCGTCGGTTCCGGGCCGGGCGATCCGGAGCTCCTCACCCTGCGCGCCGCCCGCCTGCTGCTGGAGGCCGACGTGCTGGTCTACGACAACCTGGTGAGCGCCGAGGTGCTGGCCTGCGTGCCGGCAGCCGTCGAGCGCATCTACGTGGGCAAGAAGGCCTCCAACCACGCCCTGCCGCAAGGCGACATCAACCTGCTGCTGGTCGATCTGGCCCGCCAGGGCAAGCGCGTGGTGCGCCTGAAGGGCGGCGACCCGTTCATCTTCGGGCGCGGCGGTGAAGAGGTGGAGGAGCTGGTGAAGGCCGGCGTGTCCTTCGAGGTGATCCCCGGCATCACCGCCGCGGCGGGCATCGGCGCCTACGCCGGCATCCCCCTCACCCACCGGGATTTCGCCCAGGCTTGCGTGTTCGTCACCGGCCACCTGAAGGACGGCACGGTGGACCTCGACTGGGACATGCTCGCCCGGGGCAAGCAGACCCTGGTGTTCTACATGGGCATCACCCAGCTGGCGACGATCTGCGACAAGCTGGTGGCCCACGGCCTGCCCGCCACCACCCCGGCGGCGGTCGTGCGGCGTGGCACCACCAAGGCCCAGCGCGTCGTGACCGCCGATCTGGCGACCCTGCCGGGCGCGGTGAAGGCGGCCGGCATCACCCCGCCGGCGCTCACCATCGTCGGCGACGTGGTGTCGCTGCAGCCGCGGCTGGCGTGGTTCCACCCGGAGGACGAAGCATGACCGCCCGCTGCCCCGCGCTGTTCGTCGCCGCGCCCTCGTCGGGCCAGGGCAAGACGACCGTCACCGCGGCCCTCGCCCGCCTGCACGTGCGCCAGGGGCGCAAGGTGCGGGTGTTCAAGTGCGGGCCGGATTTTCTCGATCCGCAGATCCACACCGTTGCCACCGGCGCGCCGGTCTATAACCTCGACCTGGGCATGTGCGGCGACGCCGATGCCGCGTGGCGCCTGCACGCCGCTGCGCAGGAAGTGGACCTGATCCTCGTCGAAGGGGTGATGGGCCTCTTCGACGGCAAGCCCTCGGGCGCCGACATCGCCCGCCGCTTCGGCATTCCGGTGATGGCGGTGATCGACGCCAAGGCGATGGCCCAGACCTTCGCCGCGGTGGCCCACGGCCTTGCCACCTGGCAGCCGGATCTGCCCTTCTCGGGCGTGCTCGCCAACCACGTGGGCGGCGAAGGCCACGCCAAGCTGCTGCGCGATTGCCTGCCCGGCGAGATCGCCTGGTATGGCGCGATCCCCCGGGACGCCGACGCCGCGCTGCCGGAGCGCCACCTGGGCATCCTGCAGGCCGCCGAGATCGCCGATCTGGACGAGCGCCTCGACCGCCTGGCCGACCACCTCGCCCGCACCGGCGCGGCCGATCTGCCGCCGCCGGTGAGCTTTCCCGCCGCCGAGCCGCCGCCGGTGGCGCCGCT
>NZ_BSPX01000179.1:0-1710 GCF_030161255.1 Zoogloea oryzae | reverse complement strand
CTTTAGGCACGGCCATACATAATATAGAAATCACACTTGGAAAGGGTGGACAATTAGCTAGAGCAGCGGGTGCTGTAGCGAAACTGATTGCAAAAGAGGGTAAATCGGCCACATTAAAATTACCATCTGGGGAGGTCCGTTTGATATCCCAAAACTGCTCAGCAACAGTCGGACAAGTGGGTAATGTTGGGGTGAAACAGAAAAGTTTGGATAGAGCCGGATCGAAGCGTTGGCTAGGTAAACGTCCTGTAGTAAGAGGAGTTGTTATGAACCCGGTAGACCATCCCCATGGGGGTGGTGAAGGGAGGGCCCCCATTGGTAGAAAAAACCCCACAACCCCATGGGGTTATCCTGCGCTTGGAAAAAGAAGTAGAAAAAGGAAGAAATATAGTGATAGTTTGATTCTGCGTCGCCGTAGTAAATAGGAGAATAGTGAAAATAGAATACATTTCTTTCTCTTTACAAAAAAAACCAAAGATAGGAGTAATTAGCTGTGACACGTTCACTAAAAAAAAATCCTTTTATAGCTAATCATTTATTAGGCAAAATTGAGAAGCTGAACATGAGGGCAGAAAAAGAAATAATTGTAACTTGGTCTCGAGCATCTACTATTATCCCCACAATGATCGGTCATACAATTGCGATTCATAATGGAAAAGAGCATTTGCCAGTTTATATAACAGATAGTATGGTCGGTCACAAATTGGGAGAATTTGCACCTACTCTAAATTTCAGAGGGCACGCGAAAAATGATAATAGATCTCGTCGTTAATTTTCATAAAGTCGATGCGGGTACTCTCTAATATTGTATTGAGAGAGTAACCTATAACAAACAAATTTTCTTTTAAGTAGTCTTGCTCAACTCGTCGTTCTGATCTGCCCGACTTATCTTTTATTTTTATTTTATGGAGAAGAGGTTAACCTATGGCGTCAAAGTTATCAAATACTACATATGAAAAGTATCTTAGCAAAGGGAACCGATTTCCTTTGGTTCGTTTAAGGAAGGATCAAAATGTAGTGAATACTTCTACTTCAAAAAGCATTAAATATCGAGAAGTATACGCTTTAGGTCGACATATATCTATGTCGGCCCACAAAGCGCGAAGAGTACTGGATCAGATTCGTGGACGTTCCTATGAAGAAACACTTATGATACTAGAACTCATGCCTTTTCGAGCATGCTATCCCATTTTAAAATTAGTTTATTCCGCAGCAGCAAATGCTCGGCATAATATGGGTTTAAACGAAACCGCTTTAATCATTAGTCAGGCCGAAGTCAATGAGGGTACTGTCGTGAAAAAGTTAAAACCCCGAGCTCGAGGACGTAGTTTTGCAATAAGAAGACCCACCTGTCATATAACTATTGTATTACAGGATACATCTAAGGATATAGTGGAGGCTCTATGGGACAAAAAATAAATCCGTTAGGTTTCAGACTGGGTACAACCCAAAGTCATCATTCCCTTTGGTTTGCACAACCAAAAAATTATTCTGAAGGTCTCCAAGAAGATCAAAAAATACGAGATTGTATCAAGGACTATCTAGAAAAAAAATCCTCGGGTATCAAAGGAATTGCTCGTATAGAGATTCACAAAAACATCGATCTGATCAAAGTAATAATTTATATGGGATTCCCAAAATTATTCTTGATGACTAACCCAAAAGATAAACCAAAAATAATCAAAGAATTAGAGAGCAGAGTTGGCAAAG
>NZ_BSPX01000177.1:0-1753 GCF_030161255.1 Zoogloea oryzae | reverse complement strand
ACTCAGGCGGTAAACTACCTAAAAAGGGAATTTGAAATGAAAGGTCTTAAAAAGACCAGATATTGTCTTGGGTTACAAATAGAACATGTTTCAAATGGAATTCTTGTTCATCAAGCAATGTATACCGAGAAGGTATTGAAACGCTTCAATATGGATAAATGTCATCCGTTAAGTTCTCCAATGGTGGTCAGATCACTTCATCCAATGAAGGACCCGTTCCGTCCCAGGGAAAATAATGAATCTATACTTACCCCTGATGTTCCATACCTAAGTGCCATCGGTGCATTATTATATCTTGCTCAATGTACTAGACCTGACATTGCTTTTTCAGTAAATTTATTAGCCAGGTTTAGTTCAGCACCTACTCGTAGGCATTGGAATGGAATTAAGCATATCATGCGTTATTTACGCGGAACCACTGATATGGGTCTATTCTTTTCAAATGAATCATCCAACAAAAGCCAATTAATTGGTTATGCTGATGCGGGCTACCTCTCTGATCCACATACGGCTCATTCTCAAACAGGGTACGTATTCACATGTGGAGGTACAGCTATCTCTTGGAAGTCTACTAAACAAACAACTATAGCTACTTCATCCAATCATTCAGAGATAATAGCTCTCCATGAAGCCAGTCGTGAATGTGTTTGGTTGAGATCTGTTGTACATCATATTCGGAATTCATGTGCACTATCTCCAGTTACAAATCTCCCTACTATTATCTATGAAGATAACGCTGCATGTATTGCGCAAATCAAAGGTGGATAGAACGAAGCATATTCCACCTAAATATTTTCTGTACACTCATGAACTGGAGAAAAGCCATGAAGTAGAAATACAACAGGTAAAATCAAGCGAAAATGTTGCTGATTTATTTACAAAATCTCTTCCAACTAAAATATTTCAGAAAATGGTATACAATATTGGAATGAGACAGACAACAAGATGTGAACGAATCAGGGGGAGCATTGTCCACGAAAGCTAAAGCGCAACTGTACTCTTTTTCCTTTACCTAGGTTTTTCCCACAGGGTTTTCCAGGAAAGGTTTTAATGAGGCAGTCTATCCAGCGCAATATCTGTTCGATGAGGTTTTATTCCCATTGGGTTTTTACTCAGTCGAAATGTGATATTTTATGGAAGCAAATTTCTACGATAATGTAATGATAGCAAGTGTACTCTTTTTCCTTTGCCTTGGTTTTGTCCCACTGGGTTTTCCAAGCAAGGTTTTAACGAGGCAGTATCATTGACGCTATCTTCCTTCTATCTTGTTCGATAGAGTTTTTCCCACAGGGTTTTTCTCATCGAAAATGATACTAACTCAGAGGAAGATTTCACTGAAGACTTGGAAGAAAATATCTTGGCATGTGCACATCGAAAATCCAAAGGGGGAGTGTTGTAAATTCTTCTTAACTATGGTTAAGTTTATTCCTAACTATGGTTAGCTTCAAAGCATGAGGTGGCATGGACAAAGCATGCATAGCATGAGGTGGCATGGTCAAAACATTAAGTGGCATATAGGTGTCATCTTGTATTTTCTTATTTACATGCCAAGTGACATGTGTAGGACATGTGTCACTATATTAGGGTGTAAGGCATGCATCTTGCCATATAAATATGGTGCCATTGTACTTGTAACAGTGAGTTTAAAAAGACAGTCTGACCTGATAAATAAGAGACAGTTAATATAAAGACAGAGCATCATTTCTAGTTATTTTGAACATTATAAAGTTTTATTGTGAAATTGGCCCTAATA
>NZ_BSPX01000176.1:353-1763 GCF_030161255.1 Zoogloea oryzae | reverse complement strand
CGCGGATGCGGGTGCCGCCGCCGTGGGGACTGGCGATGTCGAGCTGGCCGGCCACCGCGGCGACCCGCTCGCGCATGCCGGTGAGGCCGAAGCCGGCCTGGCCCGTGGCGGGCTCGATGCCGCGGCCGTCGTCGGAGACCTCGACCACCAGGCCGGATTCCTCACGCAGCAGGCGTACCCGGACGCGGCGGGCCTGGGCGTGGCGGACGATGTTGGTGCACGACTCCTGCACCACCCGGAGGGCGGTCAGGGTGATGTCGTCGGGCAGCGGATAGGGGCCGGCGAAGAGCTCGGACGACAGCTCGATGTCCGGGTGGCGGGTCTGCCACGCGGCGAGGTAGCTGCCCACGGCGTCGGCCAGGGTTTCCTCGTTGCTGCCGGCGGTGGGCGGGCGCAGGCGGGTGAGCAGGGTGCGCACGTCGTCGGGCATCCGCGAGGCCACGTCGCGGATCACTTCGGCGCTCTTGCTTACCGCGGGGTTGTCGGTGCAGCGCTGGACGATGGCGCCGGCCAGGGCGGCGACGGCAGTGATGCTCTGCCCGAGCTCGTCGTGGAGCTCGCGGGCGATGGCGCGGCGGTCGGCTTCCAGGCGTTCGGTGACGGTGCGGGCCACGGCCTGCTGCTGGGTGAGGCGGACGTTTTCGGCCACGGCCTGGTCGAGCTGGCCGGCCATGCCGTTGAAGGCCTGGGCGAGGCGGGCGAGCTCGGCCGGGCCGGTTTCGGGCAGGCGGGTGTCGAAGCGGCCCTGGCCGGCGTGGTCGAGGGCGGCCATCACGCTGCCGAGGGGGCGCAGGGCCCGGTCGAGGGCCAGCCAGCAGCCGGCAAAGAGCCCGGCCAGCGCCAGCAGGGCACGGCCGGCGGCAGCGGAGAGGTCGTCCCACAGATCCACCAGCGCCCGGGAGGCGTCGGGCTGGAGGGACAGGGTGAGCCGGCCGGCGGGAAGCTGCAGGGCCGGCATCTCGGGGCCGAGCCAATCGGCAAACCACGCGGGGGCGTCGTGGCCGGCCTTGTAGGCGGAGGGCGGCGAGCGGTACACCACGCTGCCCACCGGGTCGCGGGCTTCGAGGTGGTGGGCGCGGATGCGGCCGACGGCGGTGAGGTGGGCGATCAGGCGCTCCTCGCTCCATGCCGGGTCGCCTTCGGACGCCCCTCGGGCCGCGGCGCCCAGCCACTGGGCGGCCACCCGGTTGGCGGCGGTGACTTCCTCGGCGATGGCGATGCGCGCGTCGCGCACCCACATGGCCGCGCCAGCCAGCACGAGGGCCGCCGCCAGGGCGGTGAGTACGAGGCTCAGGCGCAGGCGCAGGGACATGGGGCGGGGGCCGCTGCGCGACTGCCAGCCGGTGTCGTCGGGCACGGCCGTGGTGGTGGCGTTGCTCACGATGATTTCTCCAGCTTGTAATGCACCGG
>NZ_BSPX01000176.1:0-282 GCF_030161255.1 Zoogloea oryzae | reverse complement strand
CCAGCTGGACGGCGTTCTGGTCGAGCACGTCGAAGCCGCTGGAGCGGACCACCTGGGTGGACACGATGGTGCCCTTGCGGGCGATGGTGATGCGCACCTGCACCTCGCCCTCCCAGCCGCGCATGGCGGCGATGCGGGGGTAGTTCTGCTGGCGGGCGAACAGGCTGGACAGGTTGCGCCCGTAGCGTTCGAGGAGGGCCGGGTCGAGGGGCTCGTCGGCGGCCGGGGCGGCGTGGAGGGGGGCCGCCGGCTCGGCGTGAGCGACGGTCGGCGCGGCGGGGC
>NZ_BSPX01000174.1:0-2015 GCF_030161255.1 Zoogloea oryzae | reverse complement strand
CGGCATCGCCCAGGGCCAGCCCGCCCCGGACGCCGACGCCCTCATCGCCGCCGCCGGCGCCCGCCTCCAGGCCCGCGCCACGCCCACGCTCAAGCGCGTCTTCAACCTCACCGGCACCGTCCTCCACACCAACCTCGGCCGCGCCGTGCTCCCCGAGGCCGCCATCGCCGCGATGGTCGACGCCGCCCGGAGCCCCTGCGCCCTCGAATACGACGTCGAAACCGGCGGCCGCGGCGACCGCGACGACGTGGTGAACGATCTGCTGCGCGAACTCACCGGCGCCGAAGCCGCCACGGTGGTGAATAACAACGCCGCCGCGGTCTTCCTGCTCCTCAACACCCTCGCCCAGCGCAAGGAGGTCATCGTCTCCCGGGGCGAACTGGTCGAGATCGGCGGCGCCTTCCGCGTGCCCGACATCATGAAGCGCGCCGGCGCCAGGCTCGTCGAGGTGGGCTGCACCAACCGCACCCACCCGAAGGATTTCGAAGAGGCCATCGGCCCGCGCACCGGCCTGCTGATGAAGATCCACACCAGCAACTACGCGGTGCAGGGCTTCACCGCCAGCGTCGGTCAGGCAGACATGGCCCGCATCGCCCACGCCCGCGGCCTGCCGTTTGTGGAAGACCTGGGCAGCGGCACCCTCACCGACCTCGAACGCTGGAACCTGCCCCACGAGCCCACGCCCCGCGAAGCCATCGAGAGTGGCGCCGACCTCGTCACCTTCTCCGGCGACAAGCTCCTCGGCGGCCCCCAGGCCGGCATCCTCGTCGGCCGCAAGGATCTCATCGGCAAGATCAAGAAGAACCCCCTCAAGCGGGCGCTGCGCGTCGGCAAGATCACCCTCGCCGGCCTCGAAGCCGTGCTGCGCCTCTACCGCGACCCGGACCGCCTGCCCGAGCAGCTCGCCACCCTGCACCTCCTCACCCGCCCCCAGAACGCCATGCTCGCCCAGGCCGCGCGCCTCCACGGCCCGCTCGCCGCGCTGCTGGCGGACCGGCCGCTCACGGTGTCCATCGAGCCGATGCTGTCGCAGATCGGCTCCGGCAGCCTGCCGGTGGATCGCCTGCCCTCCGCCGGCCTCGTCTTCCGCCCCATCGGGCGCAAGGGCGGCATCCTCAACAAGCTGGAAGCCAGGCTGCGCGGCCTGCCCGTGCCGGTGATCGGCCGCATCGCCGACGACGCCCTGCACCTGGATCTGCGCTGCCTGCCCGAAGCCGACGAAGCCGCCTTCCTCGCCCAGCTCAGCGCAGGATTCGCCCCATGCTGATCGGCACCGCCGGCCACATCGACCACGGCAAGACCACCCTGGTCCGCGCCCTCACCGGCATCGACACCGACCGCCTGCCCGAAGAAAAGCGCCGCGGCATCACCATCGAACTGGGCTACGCCTACCTCCCGCTGCCGGGCGGCGACGGCTCGCCCGAGGCCACCGTCGGCTTCATCGATGTGCCCGGCCACGAGAAATTCGTCCCCACCATGCTCGCCGGCGCCAACGGCATCGACTTCGCGCTGCTGGTGGTCGCCGCCGACGACGGCCCCATGCCGCAAACCCGCGAGCACTTGCAGATCCTGCAACTGCTGGGCGTCGCCCGCGGCGCGGTGGCCCTGACCAAGATGGATCGAGCCAGCCCGGAACGCCTCGCCGAAGTCGAAGCCGAACTCCACGCCCTGCTGGCGGGCGGCAGCCTGGCGGGGTCGCCGGTCTTCCCGGTCTCGGCGATCAGCGGCGACGGCATCCCCGCGCTGCGCCAGCACCTGCTGGACGCCGCGGCCGCCACCCCGACCCGCACCGAATCCGGCAGCTTCCGGCTGGCGGTCGATCGCGTATTCACCCTCGCCGGCGCCGGCACCATTGTCGCCGGCACCGTGCACGCCGGGCGCGTCGCGGTGGGCGACAACATCCAGCTCGCCCCCGCCAGCAAGACCGCCCGGGTGCGCAGCCTGCACGTGCAGAACCGCAAGGCCGACACCGGCCACGCCGGCCAGCGCTGCGCCCTCAACCTCGCCGGGCTGGC
>NZ_BSPX01000173.1:0-2065 GCF_030161255.1 Zoogloea oryzae | reverse complement strand
CTTTTCACAAGTGCAATCATGATGAATATATGAAAGGTAAAATGAAATGAGTGCCCAACTATCGGTTCATAAGAGATTCATCATCATCAATCAAAGCCTTTTCCCAACTAAATGGGGTCGGCTACATGAATCCTTTGTCTCCAGTGAGCTCTGTCAAAGGCCATTGCCTCTGTCACGTTCATTTCCATCATATCCTTTCTTAAAAGGGTTTCCAATGTTAACTTCGGTCTTCCCCTTCCCCTCGTATTACAATCCGGGATTAAAACCTCGCACTTTCTAACAGGTGCATCTAGAGGTCTCCTTTGCACATGCCCAAACCACCGCAAACGGTTTTCTCTCATTTTCTGCTCAATTGGTGCTACACCCAATATTTCTCGGATGTGTTCATTCCTAATCTTATCTTTTCTAGTTTTACCACACATCCACCTTAACATTCTCATTTCCGCTACACTAATTTTATCCATGTGTTGTTTCCTAGTGGCCCAACATTCTGAACCATATAGTATAGCTGGTCTAATTGCAGTCCTATAAAACTTCCCCTTAAGTCTAAGAGGGATACGTCGATCGCATAGTACACTAGAAGCACTTCTCCATTTAAGCCACCCCGCTTGGATTCTATGTTTTATATCAGCATCAATCACACCTTCCTTGTGAATAATAGAACCTAAATACCGAAACCACTCACTTTTGTGGATTTCATGGCCCTCAATCTTAACTACTTCATCCTTCATCTCTTTTGAGTTACTAAAATTGCACTCCACATATTCTGTTTTATTCCTACTAATTTTTAGGCCTTTTGATTCTAATGCTTCTCTCCATGTCTCTAGTTTGATGTTTACCCCCTCTCTACTCTCATCCACTAACACAATATCATCAGCAAATAACATACACCAAGGAACCTTATCTTGAATGTTTCTAGACAGGTCATCCATTACCAGCGCAAAAAGATAAGGGCTTAACGCTGATCCTTGATGAAGGCCTACTGTAACAGGAAATTCTCTTGTCTCACCTACTGTCGTTCTAACTATAGTCCTCCCATTATCATACATATCCTTGATTGTCTCAATGTATCCCTTGGTGACTCCCTTTCTTTCCAAAGCTTTCCAAATAAGTTCCCTAGGTACTCTGTCATATGCTTTCTCCAAATCGATAAAGACCATATGAAGATTCTTCTTCTTTTCCCTATACTTTTCCATTAATTTTCTTAAAATATAAATAGCCTCCATAGTAGACCTTCCTGGCATGAAACCAAATTGGTTTTCCGTTACTTCTGTCTCGCGTCTAATGCGTTGTTCGATCACTCTCTCCCATAGCTTCATAGTATGGCTCATTAATTTTATGCCTCGGTAATTGTTACAATCTTGCGCATCTCCTTTATTTTTAAAGATAGGTACCAAAATGCTCTTACGCCAACCATCCGGCATTTTCCTCGATGATAGTATCTTATTGAAAAATTTGGTTAACCAGGCTATTCCAAAATCTCCTAAACACCTCCAGACATCGAGAGGCACACCATCCGGCCCTAAGGCTTTACCAGATTTCATCTTTTTTAAAGCATTTTTAACCTCACCCTCTTTAATCCTTCGAAAAAAAATATTATCCCTGTGGCTAGTTTGTAGTTCTAGTTTCTCCAGATCGATATTAGTTTCATTCAACAACTTCTCGAAGTAATTTTCCCATCTCAGTTTGATCTCTTTATCTTGTACTAACACTCTCGAGTCTTCATTTTTAATACACTTAATCTGGCTAATGTCTCTCGTCCTCTTCTCTCTTAACTTGGCTAGTTTATAAATATCTTTTTCTCCTTGCTTCGTGTCGAGTTTAGTATAAAAATTATCGTATGCTCTGCACTTTGCTTCCCCTACTATCTTTTTAGTCTCCTTACTAGCTCTTTTGTATGAGTCGAAGTTTTCTATACTCCTATTTTTCTGCCACGCTTTGTAGCACTCTCTTTTGAATCTTACCATCTTTTGGACTTCTTCGTTCCACCACCAAGTTTCTTTAAGAGGTTGAGATGTTCCTTTAGATTCTCCCAAAATGTCAATAGCCACCTTTCTAATGCTAG
>NZ_BSPX01000172.1:0-2065 GCF_030161255.1 Zoogloea oryzae | reverse complement strand
GCAATTGAAATCCTTCTAGGACTTTCATATAAATATAAATATCAAGGTTTCCATATAAGTAGGCCGTAACTACATCCATGAGATGCATATCAAGTCTTTCTGAAACTATAAGACTGATTAAATATCGAAATGTGATAGCATCCATGACGGGGGAATAAGTTTCCTCATAATCAATTCCAGGCCTTTGTTGGAAACCTTGAGCCACAAGTCTCGCTTTATAGCGAACAACTTCATTGTTTTCATTTCTCTTTCTAGTAAATACCCATTTGTAACCAACACGGTTTGCATTATCATGGGTCAAGACCACAGGTCCAAATACACTGTGTTTAGCAAGTGAATTCAGTTATGCTTGAATAGCAGCTTTCCACTTAGGCCATTCAGAATGATTTCGGCATTCTTCTAAACTTAGTGGATCATATTCATCAGCCGAGATTTCATTAGCTACATTATATGCAAAAATATTATCAATAATTGCATCTTTCCGATCCCACAATTTTCTTGACCAAGTATAATTTAGTGAAACCTCTTTATTTTCCGGTATTTTATTTGAAATCGGAGTTTCCTTTTCATCAGATTTCTCAAAATCTGTTGCAGGTATAATAGCCAGTATATCCTCTAAGGGGTTTTCTCCTGCATTTTGCTTTTTCTTTCTAGGAACAGAATCTTTAGAACCAGTTGGTCGTCCACGTTTTAGACGTGCTTTAGATGATTCATTTGCAATCAGACTGAGAGGTTGTTCCTTTGGAATATCAATTTTAGCAGGAAAATTTGTTGCCGGTATATATGATCTAGTTACCCTAGCTGTATCGGTAAATGCATCAGGCATACTAGAAACAATATTTTGCAACTTAGTGATCCTTTGTACCTCAGTTTCACATTGTTTAGTTCGAGGGTCCATGTGAGACAGGTTTGTTGTATTCCAACATAATTCACGCCGTTCAACAGGCTTAATTCCTCCCCCTAACGGTGGGAATATTGTCTCATCAAAATGACAATCTGCAAATCGTGCAGTAAAAGTATCACCAGTCAATGGTTCTATGAACCTGATAATGGAGGGCGAATCAAAACCAACATAGATTCCAAGTCTACGTTGTGGCCCGAATTTTGTACGTTGTGGTGGCGGTATTGGAACATAAACCGCACATCCAAAGACGCGTAAGTGTGATATATCTGGTTGATAGCCAAACACCAGTTGTAATGGTGAAAATTCATGATATGCCGTAGGACGAAGTCGAACTAATGCAGCAGCATGCAATATAGCATAACCCCATGCTGATATTGGTAACTTTGTTCTCATCAGCATTGGTCTAGCAATAAGCTGAAGTCTTTTAATGAATGACTCAGCTAATCCATTCTGAGTATGCACATGGGCAACAGGGTGTTCAACGTCAATTCCAAGTGACATACAGTAATTGTCAAAACTTTGTGACGTGAATTCACCAGCACCATCTAGTCTAATAGACTGAATTGGATAATCTGGGAAATGTGCTTGCAATCTTATAATTTGAGCAAGTAGTCGTGCAAAAGCAACATTTCTGGTAGATAATAGACAGACATGTGACCATCTTAAAGATGCATCGATTAAGACCATAAAATATTTGAATGGCCCACAATGGGGATGGATAGGTCCACATATATCTCCCTGAATTCTCTGAAGAAATTTTGGCGATTCATTTATCACTTTATATGGAGATGGTCTTAATATCAATTTTCCTTGAGAGCAGGCTGAGCATTCAAACTCTTGCGCCTGAAGAATTCTTTGATTCTTAAGTTGATGCCCATGTGAATTTTCCACTATTCGGCGCATCATACTGGAGCCTGGATGTCCGAGACGATCGTGCCATAATTTAAATAATTCAGGATTATTTGATTTTTGGCCCTGTACGGCATACGACTCAATTGTTTTGATAGTCGTCCAGAGGACAAAGCTCGAAGCTTTTCTAGTATAAATTTCCTGTTTGAGACAAATGAAGTAATACAGAGGAATTCTTTATTATTCTCTGTTGTTGTCTCAATATGATATCCATTTTGCCGTATGTTTTTAAAACTCAACAGATTTCTTTCA
>NZ_BSPX01000171.1:0-2088 GCF_030161255.1 Zoogloea oryzae | reverse complement strand
CGGCGGCCTTGTCGGCGAGGCTGGCGCCGAGGGCGTAGCCCAGCCGGGTGGGCAGCAGGTCGCCATCCACCGCGTGGAAGTTGCGCCCGGTAGGCAGCGCCTCGGGCGAGCGCAGCGGGTCGTTGCCCTTGCCCGGCGCCACGAAGCGCCCGGCGAGCCCGGCCAGCAGGCCTTCCATCTCGAGCCGCGGCGAGGCGGCCAGCTTGGCGGCGATGGCCGCGTCGTAGCCGCCCGCCACCTGAGCCATCGAGCCCGCCATCAGGGCCAGGGATTCGGCGCTCCAGTCCTGCCCGAAGACGTGCAGGCCGTGGGGCATGAACTTCTCCTGCAGCTTGGTGAGGTAGTGGCCGATCTCGTGGGCGAGCAGGTCGTCGTCGGCGTCCTCGAAGCCGATGCCGCGCACCTCCAGCACGTCGGCCATCGAGGCCTCCAGCTCGGCGCGCAGGTTGAGGGCCGTCACCTGCTCACGCATGGTGCGAGCAGCCTGGGCCTTGAGGCTCTCGCTGTTGGCGGCCTCGAAGCTCTCCACCACCTGGCGCAGTTCCAGCAGCTTGTCGTAGAGCGGCGTGGCGGAGAGCGGCGGAGTGAGGTGGTCGACGATCACCGCCAGCCCGCGCCGCTTGGCCTGCACGCCCTCGCCCACCCCGTCGACGATGTAGGGGTAGATGCCCGGCAGGTCGGCGGTGACGAGGCTGGGATAGTCGTCGGCGGTGAGGCCGACGGCCTTGCCGGGCAGGAACTCGTAGGTCGAATGGCGGCCCAGATGCACCACCGCGTCGGCCCGGAAGCGGTCGCGGAGCCAGTGGTAGAAGGCCAGATACTGGTGGGGCGGCGACACGCTGGTGTTGGCGTGGAGCAGCTCCTCATCCACCTCCCAGCCCCGGGGCGGCTGCGGCCCGACGAAGACCTTGCCGAAGGT
Organism: Zoogloea oryzae; assembly: GCF_030161255.1. Taxonomy (NCBI): domain Bacteria; kingdom Pseudomonadati; phylum Pseudomonadota; class Betaproteobacteria; order Rhodocyclales; family Zoogloeaceae; genus Zoogloea; species Zoogloea oryzae. The sequence continues at coordinate 1,169 of NZ_BSPX01000171.1, read as the reverse complement.
GAGGCCCGGCACCAGCAGCTTGCCATCGGCCACCATCACCTTGCCCGGCGCAGCGCCCCAGCCGCGCAGGCCCTCGACGCCGTAGCCGACGATGCGCCACGCGAGGCTTGAGAGACGCTCGCACTTGCGCAGGGGCACATCGGCGAGGCACTCGCGGTAGCCGGCTTCGAGTGCCTTCAGCCCGGCGATGGCCTCGGCACGGCGCGGGTGGTCGGCGCCTTCGGCCAGGTGGTGGAGCTCCTTCATCACCGACTCGACCCGCTTGCGCCCCAGGCTGCGCTCGCCGGCCCGCTCGGCCTCCAGCACCTCGGCGTGGAGCCGGCCGAGGGGGCCGGACACCATCTCGCCACGCACCCGTTCGGGCAGGCCGGCGAACCAGCTCTGGTAATCGGCGGCGCTCACCCCGGCCACCTCGCGGGAGAGCTCGGCCAGGGCGGCCTTGTCTTCGGGCAGGTTCACGCCCCGGGCCATGATCCCGTCGAGCAGCGCCTCGGGCGACGCGGGCAGCTCGCCGGTGTCGTAGCCCTCGGCCTTCAAGCGCGTGAGGATGGCGAACAGCGAGGCGGGCACGTCCAGGTTGTCGGCGCCGATGTTCTGCCGGCCCGGCGGGTGGTTGTAGTAGACAATGGCCACCCGCTTGTCGGCGTTGGCCTTGGCACGCAGGGCCTGCCAGCGGGTGGCGCGGGCCACCAGCCGGGTGATCTCGGCGGCGATGGGCTCGGTGCGGCGCAGCTCGACGCCGGTGAGCGGATCGACCCGCCCAGCCCCCACCGCCGACACCACGATGGGCTGGCCGATGCCCTGCAGCTCGGGCAGCGCCACCCGGTACTGCACCGAATCCACCGGCAGCCCTTCGGGCGACAGGCGCCACTGGGTGGCGGTGCGCTCGGTAAGGCGGATCGCCTTGATGACCGGCAGGTCGAGCTTTTTCAGGGCTTCGGTGACGGCCTCGCGGTTTTCGGCAGCGCCGACCACGAAATCCTGCACCACCACCAGCGCCGCAGGGCGGGCCGGGGCGAGGAGTTCGGGCAGGCGCTCCACCGCCTCCCGCGAGGCGCCGCCCCAGCGGGTCAGCACCTCGGCGCAGGGCAGGCCCTGGCGGCGCGACTCGGCGCAGATCGCCGCGGCAGTGCCGGATTCAATGTTGGCGAGATCCAGCACCGCCAGCG
>NZ_BSPX01000170.1:0-2173 GCF_030161255.1 Zoogloea oryzae | reverse complement strand
GTCGGAACGCGACCGCCGCCGCGGCCGTCACCTGGCCTGCCAGTGCCGGGCCCTCGGCCCCGTGCACATCAAGGCGCCGGGCGGCCCCGAGTACGTGCCGCGCATCCGCCCGGCCCGCCAGATCGCGCGCCTCGCCGGCATCACCGACCTCACCCACGACATCCGCGAGTTCCGCTTCGTCACCAACAGCCCGGCGAGCTTCCTGCCCGGCCAGTACGCCATGCTCGACCTGCCGGGCGTCGGCACGTCCCGCGCCTACTCGCTCTCCAACACCGCCAACGACGGCGGCGAATGGCACTTCCAGATCCGCCGCGTGCCCCACGGCCAGGGCACCCACGTGCTGTTCGACAAGCTGAAGCCGGGCGACGAGATCGGCCTCGACGGCCCCTACGGCGTGGCCTGGCTGCGCACCGACGCACCCCGCGACATCGTCTGCGTGGCCGGTGGATCGGGCCTCGCGCCGATGATCTCCATCGCCCGCGGCGCCGCCGAGGCCGGGCTGCTGAAGGATCGCAAGCTGCACTTCTTCTACGGCGCCCGCACCCCGCGCGACGTGTGCGGCGAAGCACTGCTGTCCCAGCTTGATGGCTTTGGCGACCGTATCCGCTACGTACCGGTGGTGTCGCTGCCCGGCGACGACGGCGCCTGGCAGGGCGAGACCGGCTACGTCCATGACGCAGTCGCCCGCCTGCTGCCCGACGCGCTTCCCGGCTACGAGTTCTACTTCGCCGGCCCGCCGCCCATGACCCAGGCCCTGCAGGAGATGCTGATGGTCGGCCACCGCGTGCCTTTCGGGCAGATCCACTTCGACCGCTTTTTCTGATCCGCCGGTGCAAAGGGCTTCGCATCGCCGCGCCGGGCGACGTATCGTGATGATGGCGGGACGGCACACCAGCCGGCCCGCCATCGACAGGAGGACATCCACAGCGTGACCAGACAGACATCGGTGCGCGGCGTCGTGCTGGGCGACGACGACACCCATGACGTGCGGCGCCAGAAGATGGCCCGCATCATCCTCGATTCCATGTACCAGTTCCTCGGCCTGCTGGACGTGGACGGCACGGTGCTGGAGATCAACCAGGCCGCCCTCGACGGCGCCGGCCTCAACCTGTCCGACGTGGTCGGCCGGCCCTTCTGGGAGGCCCGCTGGTGGTCGGTCTCCGACGAGGTGCGCCACCGGGTGCGCGACATGATCGGCGAGGCCCGCGCCGGCCGCTTCGTGCGCTGCGACTTCGAAGTGTATGGCGACCTCCACGGCAGCAAGACCATCGCCATCGACTTCTCCCTCACGCCCATCCTCGACGACAGCGGCCACGTGGCCTTTCTGCTGCCCGAGGGGCGCAACATCACCGAGAAGATCGCCAACAGCGCCGAGCTCACCCGCAAGAACGGCGAGCTGCAGGTGGCGCTGGAGAAGCTCAAGGAGATCGACGGCTTCAAGACCAAGTTCTTCGCCAACGTGAGCCACGAGCTGCGCACCCCGCTCACCCTCATCCTCGGCCCGGTGGACCAGCTCATCCACGAGACCACCGCCCGCACCGAGCGCGAGCGCGCCCGCCTCACCGCCATCAAGCGCAACGCCCAGTCGCTGCTGCAGCAGGTGAACAACCTGCTCGACCTGGCCCGCATCGACTCCGACCGGATGCCCATGGCCTACGCCCGGGCCAACGTCACGGCGCTGATCCGCGAGATCGCCGCCGGCTTCGAGGGCGAGGCCGAGGCCCGCGCCATCCGCCTGATGGTGCGCGGCGAGGCCGACGCCGAAGGCGAGCTCTACGCCGACATCGACCGGGCCAAGTTCGTGCGGGTGCTCACCAACCTGCTCTCCAACGCATTCAAGTTCACCCCGCCCGGCGGGCGCATCGGCTGCACCGTGGAGCGCCTCGCCGGCGAGCGCATGCTCATCAACGTGCAGGACACCGGCCCGGGCGTGCCCGACGCCCTGAAGCAGCACATCTTCGACCGCTTCACCCAGGGCGACGAGCAGCTCGGCGCCATCGGCAGCGGGCTGGGGCTCAACATCGTCAAGGAGTTCGTCGAGCTCCACCGGGGCACGGTGGTGGTGCTCGACGCCCCCGGCGGCGGCGCGCTGTTCCAGCTGGAGCTGCCCCTGCAGGCTCCCGACGGCGCCTACGTGCGCAGCGGCAGCGCCCCGGCGCCCGCCGCCCTGCCC
>NZ_BSPX01000169.1:0-2263 GCF_030161255.1 Zoogloea oryzae | reverse complement strand
CGCCAGGCCGGCGCCCGGGTGCTGGCCCGCAGCGCGCTGATCGATGCGCGCCTGCCGCGCCGGCCCGACGGCCGTCTCACGCCCTACGCGCCGGTCGGCGCCAACTACGAGAACAACGGCTTCAACCTGGGGCTGCAGGCCATCGCCCGGCTGGCGAAGATGGACGTGGGCCTGCGGGTGGCGTGCATCGACCACGCCAGCTGGGACACCCACGACGCCCAGCCGGGCCGCTTCAATGCGCTCGTGGGGCAGCTCTCCCGCGGGCTGGCGGCCTTCCACCGGGACATGGCCGGCGCCGGGCTGCCGGTGCGGGTGGTGGTGATGACCGAGTTCGGCCGGCGCCTGCGCGCCAACCGCAGCCAGGGCACCGACCACGGCCACGGCTCGGCGATGCTGGTGCTGGGCGACGGGGTGCGTGGCGGACGGATGTTCGGCGACTGGCCGGCGCTGGACACGCCGCGCCTCGATCAGGGCGTCGATCTGGCGGTGACCACCGACCACCGCCACGTGCTGGCCGAGCTGCTGGCCCTGCCGGAGCGTGACCGGGCGGCGGTCTTCCCCGGCCTCGCGGCGCGGGCGCCGCTGGGGCTGATCGGCTAGAAGTACAGCTGCCAGCCCAGCGCAATGCGGCGCGCCTGCCGCTCGTCGGCGGGCAGTTCGGCGCGGGTCCATTCGTACTCGGCCACCAGGTTGCTGCGCGGGCCGAGGCTGTGGCGAATCAGGGCGCGGGCCTGGCTGCGTTCCAGGCGACTGTCGTTGAACCACTGGTGGCTGGCTTCGAACTGCACGCGGGTGGCCGGGGCCACATCCCACAGCAGGCCGGCCAGCGGGCCGGTGCCGATGGCCCAGCGCTTCTCGAGCCGGCCCTGGGTGAGGAGCTGGTTCTCGAGGAAGACGTAGGCCATCAGGCCACCCCACTCCCACGCGGCGCCGGGGCCGCCGGCCACCGTCGGGCTCGGGGCGAGCGGGTAGCCGAGGGCGCGCTCCCAGCCAAAGCGCACCTTCCACGACAGGGGCTGGGTCCATTCCCGGCGCGGGGCGACCGACACGATATCCACCGGCAGGAAGCGGTCGAGGCGCCAGCCGTGGCCTTCGCGCTGGCTGGCGGCGATGTCGAAGAAGCGGATCTGGGCGCCGCGGCTGTAGCCGGTCTCCGGGTCGAGCAGGTCGTGGTAGGCCGGGCGCAGGCCCAGGAACAGCGCCGGTGCGCCGGCGGCGCGGCCGGCCGACAGCCCGAAGCGGCCGGAGGCGTGGCCGGTCTCGGGGCGCGGTGGCACGGGCACGCTGCCGGTGTCGATGGCGGGCAGCCGGCTGCGGGTGGTCTGGATGGTCTTCAGGCGGGCGAGGGCCTCGTCCTGGTCGAGCTTGCCGGCGTGGCCGCGGAAGGACACCAGCCGGTCGGCGAATTCGAGCTGCTCGATGGCGAGGGGCGCGGTGCCGAGGCCCGCGGGCGTCTGCCTGCCGTCGGCCACTGCGATGGCATCAAGCATGGCGTCGGGCGGCAGACGGCTCGCCCGGTGGGCGAGCTCGGTGCCACCGGCGGGGCGGAACGTGACGTCGGTGACGAGCCCCGGCACCGCCACCACGCCCTTGACGGTATCCACCGGGATGGCGGTGAGGGGAAAGCGCTGGGACACCCGCAGGCCCGGCCGGGCCACGTCGAGCAGGCGCAGGATCATGTACGAGCAGTTCTCGTCGAAGAACCAGTAGTCGAAGCGCGTGGCGCCGATCTCCCAGGCGTGGCGGAGCAGCTGGCGGGTCTCGTCGGGCGTCAGGTTGAGCCGGTATTCCCACACGTCGCGGCTTTCCATGTCGCTGTATTCGCGCACCTTCACGTAGTAGGGCGAGCTGGACAGGGTGCCGGGGTAGAAGCCGAAGAGGCCTTTCATCGCGAAGGTGAAGCCGTCGGTGGCGTCGGCCTTGGCGGCGTAGTTGATGGTGTAGGCGAGGAGCCGGGTGGCGTCGGTCTGGCCCTCGGCGTCGATGCGCAGCAGGGTGTGGCCGAACATCGAGGCCGGGCTGTTCACGTAGGCCGACGGGAACACCAGGGTTGCGCCGGCCGGGCGGATCTCGGCGGCCCAGGCGGCCAGCCGCGGGCAGGGCTGGTCGGCGGTGGCGCGGGCGAGCGCGGGCAGGCGCGACTTGAGCCAGTGGTAGCGGGCCGGGAAGCGGCACTGGGGGTGTTCGTCGGGGGCGTCGGGGCGGGCGGGCTCGACAAGCCTGGCGAGGGTCGCGTCGAGCTCGGCGGCGGCGTTGGTGGCGC
>NZ_BSPX01000168.1:0-1325 GCF_030161255.1 Zoogloea oryzae | reverse complement strand
TAGAAAATTTTCTTATTAAAAAAAGAAAGAAAAAAATCCCCCCCCAAACCGTGCTTGCATTTTTCATTGCACACGGCTTTCTCCATGTATACATCTAAAACTAAGTTCCCTAAAAGGAACTCTCTACAAAAGTAGAATACTCAGCAGATTCACCTACTACGGCATAGTCTAAGCATTTCATATTCGAAATCCATTCAAGTTTTTGAATCTTATTTCTTTTCAAATTCAATTACAATGATAGGATAACCTATAATTATTCACTGGCCAAGTCATGAATACGAATAATATCCAAATACCAAATACGCTCACTATCTAACCTATGGGAAGCCGCAAAAGAATATTTTGGAAAGATCAAAGAAAGAACTTCTTCTTCTTCCATAAAGAATTCTTCCAGCAATTCCGAGCCTAATCTTTTCAAAAACGACCGCACACTACTTTTGTGTTTACGAGCCAAAGTTCTAGCACACGAAAGACGAAGTATATACTTTATTCGGTACAAACTCTTTTTTTTTGAAGACCCGCCGTAATAATGAGAAAGATTTCTGGATATCCTACCAAATCGATCAATAATATCAGAATCTAATGAATCCGCCCAAGCTGGCTTACTAAGAGGATGCCCCAAAACATTACAAAATTTAGCTTTAGCCAAAGATCCAATTAAACGAGTAATAGGAACTATGCTATCAAACTTCTTAAACGAGATATCTATAAAAAAAATTTTTTCTAGAATTTGACTCCTTACGACTAAAGGATTGAGTCGTACACATAAAAAATATCCCAGAAAAAAAGGGGCATGATTGGATAATTGATTTACATGAATCCTGTCTGGTTGAGACCAGAAGGAAAAAACATATTGCCAGAACATTACAAAGTAATACTTCCATTTCTTCATGAAAAGAGAATTCTGCTTTGAAATCAAAATGGATTTTCCTTGATATCTGACATAATGCACGAAAGGATCCCTGAACAACCATGGGTTGTTATGAAAATCGTTGTGAATAACTACTAGAAGATGTTCTATTTTGTGATAGAAATGGATTCGCTCAAAGAAAGAGCGATAGGATATTGATTCTATATAAGAAGATTGTTTACGGAGAAACCGAAATATAGATTCACATTTATACATGTGAGAATTATATAGGAAAATAAATAATCTTCTATTTTCTTTTGAAAATAAAAAAATGTATTGATTTTGACTGATAATACGATTCCAATTACAATACTCATAGAGAAAAAATCGCAATAAATGCAAAGAGGGAGCATCTTGTATCCAAGAACGAAGAGCTTGAACCAAGAGTTCAAGATGGCTGGGATAAGGTATTAGT
>NZ_BSPX01000167.1:0-2347 GCF_030161255.1 Zoogloea oryzae | reverse complement strand
GCCGCAGGGGCGGCGGCTTCAACCGGTGCTGCCGTCGGCGTGACGACCGCTGGCGCGGCAACCGGGGCGCCCTTCAGGAAGATCGCCAGCCCGGCCAGGGCAAAGGCCACCAGCCCGGCCAGCAGCCAGCCGGCCACGCGGGACGTGGGCTGGACGCGGACTGGGTGCTCGATGAACACGTAGGTGAGCCAGGCCAGCACCACCGCGGCCACCAGCGCGCCGGCGCGGATGCTCGCCACCGGCATGCCGCCGGCCAGGGTGTGCAGGAAGGACAGGATCGGCCAGTGCCACAGGTAGAGCGGATAGCTGATGAGGCCGAGCCACACGAACACCCGCGAGCCCAGCACCTGCTTGTTGAACGCCGACTGGGGGCCGGCCCACATGACCAGCGCCGCGCCGGCGGTGGGCAGCAGCGCCCACCAGCCGGGGAAGAAGCTGCCTTCATCCAGCAGCAGCACGCTCGCACCGATCAGCGCGAGGCCGGCCACGGCGCCCAGGTTGGCCTCGACCTTGCCCTTCGCGGTGAAGCCGGTGAGGGTGAGCATCGCCCCGATCGACAGCTCCCACAGCCGCGACATGGGCAGGAAGAAGGCCGCCGAGCGGTGATGCTCGATCAGCGCGATGTTGGCCACCATCGACACCACCGCCAGTACTGCGGCGGCGGAGGCCAGGCTGAACTGGCGCTTCCAGGCCAGATAGAGCAGGAAGGGCCACACCAGGTAGTACTGCTCCTCGACGCCCAGCGACCAGATGTGCAGCAGCGGCTTGGTGATCGCCTCGGCGTCGAAGTAGCCGGCGTTCATCCAGAAGAAGATGTTGGCCGAGAACAGCGCGCTGCCGATCACCTGCCACGACAGGCTGTGCAGCTCGGCGGGCTCCAGCAGATACCACCCGGCGGCGAGGGTGGCGCCCAGCACCACCAGCAGCGCCGGCACGATGCGGCGCAGCCGGCGGCCATAGAAGCGCGCGATGCTGAAGGTGCCGTCGCGCAGTTCGTTGCGCAGGATGCCGGTGATCAGGAAGCCGGAGATCACGAAGAAGATGTCCACCCCCACGAAGCCGCCGGTGACCAGCGACGGAAAGGCGTGGAACAACAAGACGAGCAGCACGGCCACCGCGCGCAGGCCGTCGATATCCGGCCGGTAGGCAATCATGGGATTCATGGGGAGGGTTCGCTGATGAATGCCGGGAGGGTGCGTCGCTGCTGCCGTGCAGGGGTGTTCGGGGCTGCATGAACACGAACCGCTACGGGCATCTGGGGTTTTTTCCCGGCGTCAATGAAAGGGTGTGAAATTTCGTGGAACAGATCACGCGGAGTTTAGCAGAAAGCCCTGTTCCGGCGCCCCGTGCCGGTGCATCTGCCCTTTCCCGGCGGGTGCTGCCGAGGATCGGCCGGGCAGTACGCCGGGGTATGCGTTAAAGGTATTGTGGCCTACACTGCGGCCCGCACGAAATGCGTCGTGCATTTCCTGAAAACCCGTACCGGAGGAACGCCCCCCATGACCCAGAATCTCGTCTCCCTCGACCTCGGCGCCGAAGACATCGCCGCCATTGACAAGGCCCTCGACACCCTCGAAGCGCGGTTTGCCCGCCTCGTGGTGCTCACCCCCGATGAGATCCGCCACCTCAACAAGATGGGCGACAAGAGCGAGGCCTTCTGCCGCGAGGCCGCGGTGGTCCTCGAAGACAACCCCAAGCTCATCCCGCCCGGCTTCAGTGTGGCCGAGCTGCGCCAGGACATCACCGACCTCGACCTCATGCGCCCCCGCTTCCTGCGCCTGCGCGAACTGCTGGCCAAGGCCAACAGCACCGAGATGGCCCTCGGCAGCGACATCATCAACGCCGCGCTGGAGGGCTACGGCTACATGAAGATGGGTGGAAAGAGCGCGGGGCTGGATGGGCTGCGGGCGAGCATGAGCGTGCGTTACGCAGGCCGCCGTGGAAAGCCGGGCAATCCGGCTGCGTAAACCATCGATGGGTTGTTGAGACCCATCGACGAGCAGATTTTGCTCATGAATGAGCTGCGATCACTCATCCATGAGCAAGCGCCACCCACAGATGACCGCCCGAGACCCATGCATGAGCAACGCGCGCCCATGCATGCATCTCGGCCATTCATCGATGAACGGATGTCACCCATCGATGCGTTTCGCGAACCCATGCATGAGTAAAAAACACTCATCGATGACGGTCGGAGACGCATGCATGGGTGGCGGGGGCACGCTGTAGGTCGGACTTCAGTCCGACAACTGTAGTGGTCTAATTTCCTCGGACACCTCGATAGGTGGATCATCCACCCGTAGAGGAGAACTTGATGAAACAGAAACGCCGGGCGTTCGATGCGAGC
>NZ_BSPX01000166.1:1013-2382 GCF_030161255.1 Zoogloea oryzae | reverse complement strand
TGAGAAAACATCGAGAAAATAATAAAAATTTCTTGGTTTCAACTCTACGACCTCGACTTCGAAGGATGAGAAGGAGTAGGCAATTTTTGAGTTTTAAATGTATTAGCCGACCCGGTGCTCGAATTTATTCTAACTGCAAAAAAATGCCTAGGATTTTAGGAGGAATGGGAATCGTAATTCTTTCTACTTCTCGAGGTATAATGACAGATCGGGAGGCTCGACTAGAAGGAATCGGGGGAGAGGTTTTGTGTTATATATGGTGATTTTTTTGATAACAGGATTAGATCCATGAGGGTGCCTGGAATGAATGATAAAGAAGAAAAGAACATATACGACTGGTTAGTTACGCAATCTTTTCCCGACGGTATACTTCGAGTTCGTTTAGATAATGAGGATCTTATTTTAGATCATATTTAAGGAAAGATCTAACGTAGTTTAATTTTTATACAGGTACTACTAAGAGCTAGAATGCAAATTGAACTAAATCGTTATGATTCAATCAGGAGACGTATGATTTATAGGCTTCTCAGTAAGGATTGAAACAATTAGGTTTTTAACTAATCTTAGGAATATTTTTTTCAGGGTCAAAAAGAAAAGATACTTATTTTCTTCCAAGGAGTAGATTAGTAATTAAGATTAAGATATGAAAATAAGAGCTTCCGTTCGTAAAAGATGTGAAAAATGTCGATTGATCCGTAGGCAGGGACGAATTATAGTAATTTGTTCTAACCCAAGACATAAACAGAGACAAGGATAAAAAAAAGCTCTTTAAAAGACCCCATGTTAAAAAAAACTTTTTTAACATAAAACGGATATATCCGTATATCTTTGACTCATATTTATGAGATGATCAAAAATGGCACAACCCATATCAAGAATTGGTTTACGCAGGAATCGAAGATTTATCTCACGTACCAATAAGAATGTACGTAGAATACAAAAAGGAGTGATTTTTGTTCAAGCAAGTTTCAACAATACCATTATAACGGTTACAGATGTACGAGGTCGAGTGGTTTCATGGTCCTCGGCCGGTACTTGTGGATTCAAGGGTAAAAGAAGAGGGACTCCGTTTGCTGCGCAAACAGCAGCCAGAAATGCTCTTGTGCGAGTAGTGGATCAGGGTATGCAACGAGCAGAAGTCATGATAAAAGGTCCTGGTCTCGGAAGAGATGCAGCATTACGAACCATCTGTAGAAGCGGTATACGATTAAGTCTCATACGAGACATAACCCCTCTGCCACATAATGGATGTAGACCTCCTAAAAAACGACGTGTGTAGAAATAAGAATTGAACGGATTTCAAGAGAAAAAAATGATTCAATGATCTGATCCAAAAAAATGACTATGCTTCGTGAGAAAGGAACAGTCT
>NZ_BSPX01000166.1:0-931 GCF_030161255.1 Zoogloea oryzae | reverse complement strand
ACGCTTTTATTATGGTCGTTTTATTCTATCTCCACTTATGAAAGGCCAGGCCGATACAATAGGCCTTGTAATGCGAAGAGTATTGCTTGGAGAAATGGACGGAACATGTATCACACGTGCAAAATCTGAAAAGATGCCACATGAATATTCTACCAGGGCGGGTATTCAAGAATCAGTACATGATATTTTAATGAATTTGAAAGAAATTGTATTGAGAAGTAATCTGTATGGAACGCGCGACGCCTCCATTTGCTTCAGAGGTCCCGGAGATATAACGGCCCATGACATCATCTTGCCGCCTTCTGTGGAAATCGTTGATACTACGCAGCATCTAGCTAGCCTGACGGAATCTATCGATTTTTGTATTAGATTACAAATCGAAAGGGATAGGGGCTATCGTAGGAAAACACCAAATAATCCTCAAGACGGGAGTTATCCTATAGATGCTGTATTCATGCCTGTTCGAGACGTGAATCATAGTATTCATTATTATGGGAATGGGAATGACAAATTAGAGATACTTTTTTTAGAAATATGGACCGATGGAAGTTTTACTCCTAAAGAAGCACTTCGCGAAGCCTCCCGTAATTTGATTCATTTATTTATGCCTTTTCTCCAGGCAGCAGAAGAAGAGCAGGACATCGATTTAGAAGCTAATAAAAAAAGTATTACTTTACCTTTTTTTACCTTTCATGAGAGCTTGATAAAATTTAGGAAAACTAAACAAAAAATAGCAGCGAAATGGATTTTTATTGACCAATCAGAATTGCCGTCTAGGATCTATAATTGTCTCAAAAGGTCCAATATACATACCTTATTAGACCTTTCGAATAAGAGCCAAGAAGATCTTATGAAAGTGGAACATTTTCGGATAGAGGATGTAAAACAGATATTAGAAATTCTACACAAGCATTTCGAAACTTATTTACCA